>CAZXBG010000207.1:0-5042 GCA_964638865.1 uncultured Chitinophagales bacterium
ATGAAAGCTTTCAATTTATTTAAATAAATATTTTCTGTATTTGAAACATCTCCTTGAATACCCATACAATAATTGTTGCCAACAAATAATTTATTAACATCATCAGCTAAATCACCAGATTCTGACCCAATGTTAAATGCACGTCTTTGGTCAGCTGCAAGCACAATGAAATTATCTGCAATTACATTCGAAATTAGTGTCATTTTTTATTATGATTGTATATATATATAAATGCGTTGTCTTGGTTTCAATTTAGAATATTCCTCATTATTTCTTCTCATATTTTTTTCACTTTTAAAGTTTTCAGGTTCTAAGATTGATTTACATTTCACTGATTTACTTTAGGCTCTTAAAACGGAATCTATCAATTTCTTTTTTTGAGCGTCGGACCAAACTGCACCTCGTTGATATTCCGGATTTGGATTCAACATATTATTCTTTTTTAGGTCTAATAATTCTGCGATGCTTTTTTCTTCAATTTCTACTTGCATTTGAAGAATTTATTTGATGTTTGTTAATTAAAATAATTTAATTTGATCATTATTTGCAATTTCTTGTTCATCGAATTGTTTTCCGTATTTTTCTTTCCAATAAGAATCTAATATTTTCCTTTGTAGTTTAGATTCAGAGGTAATTTCCACAACCAATTTTTTAAGTGACTTTGCGAATTTATATGTATTCTTTGCTTCAAATCTACCCTCAATTAGATGCTCTTTTAATTGTTCTACGTACACCTTGCCGCCTTGCAAGGACAAAAAATAAGAATGCCGAAGCCATGATTTTCATAGCATCGACATTCAAACAAATTTATTCAAATAGTTATAACTTCTCGGTGGTAATATGATAATCATATATCATTGCAGTACCTCCGGCACTGGTGTATCCAATCGCAAATTGAAAATTTGTACTTGCTTTAGCATAAACAGTCATACATCCACTTACAACTCCTGATCCTGTATTATTCGTAGCACATTGATTAAAATTATTTATATTTCCTGAAGGCCATGTTTTTACAGTATTATCAGTCGCTCCAGTATATAAGATCTGAAATGGTCCTAAGATGGAAGATGTGGTGGCAGCAGTAGTAATAGTACACACCCAATTAATTCTGTAATATCCATCGGTTGCTGCAGTTGTAAAAAATGTGGTCGCGGTTTTTTGTGCTGTCTGAGCAGTAGCTTGTTCAACATCATATATGGCAGGAACTCCATTACCAACCGTGGGTATATTATTGTATTTTACGATAATACCATTCCCATCCACTTGAAATTGACTTGTACTACCAACAGTCAAAACATTATCAGGGGATGCATCCGTACCAAAATTGGTTCCGCCTACGAAAGTGCTTCCACCAACATCAAAAAGCCCGGTTGTCATTGAAATAACAGGTCCTGTTGCAGTTTTAAACCTAGTTTGTAAAATATTTGTATTTGAATTTCTAATATTGTCAATATAATTAACGTTTGCAGAATTATCAAACCAAAGATTAATTCCTCTTGTCCCATTTGAGTTTTGAATAAACAATCCAGCATCACTGGCTGTAGTGGTGAAGGATTCTATTGTGAAAAATCTACTATCATAATCTGTTGCTCCACTCCAACCAGCGGGAAAAGTTTGAGGTATTGTTGTATTGTTACTAAGGCCCGCATTACCGGCGGGATCAACTAATAAACTATTATGTGCCTGATCAGTTAATAGCCTCGTAGTCCTTATTTTACAATATGCACCTTGAGCACTCCCTATATGGTCCTCTGCAGCATAAATTCCAAAAACACCCCTATTATCACTTTCCCAATCTGTTGTATATCCTTTTCCTATAAACTCAGCAAGGCGTTGGTCAGCAATTGTATTGGTAGGGATAGCTTCAGTTCCACTAGATGTCCTACCTCCAAAAGTTGCACACTTTCTATTGCCAGCTCCCGCAGTCGTGCCTCCATATGTAGAAACACTAACACCGCCATCCTGGCCATTAATATTCGAGTCATGCGTTATATTGATACTAAGTTTATTGGCCCCTGAGACAAAGTTTGTCCCATCCTTCATGTTAAATTCACCAGAAAGAAATTGATATTTATAAGCTCCATCTATTGAAAGAGATAAGATTTTTGAAGGAGTATTTAAATAACTAAACCCACTTCCATGATTAGCCGCAAATCCTATTGAAGGCGATGTTTCTCCACCAAGTGTAAAAAATGCAAGATCTGGAAACTCTTTATCACCATCTCCCAGTACTTGTGTTGAAGCCGTATTAGTACTAACAATTCCTTCAGTACTCGCAGAAACATAGGGTAGGTCAGTTGCTAAAATTTTTCTAAATGAAGGTGCTGCTGCCGGGGAAGTAGTTGGACCAGCAAAAAAGGTTTTTTCGGTCTGGGTAACAAAATTCAAAGTTAAAGTTCCTGTAGTTGTAACGGGCGATCCAGATATAGAAAATACACTACCTGGTGCACTTATACCTACAGATGTTACTTGTGAGTTAAGCACTAAATTAATTACCATAAATAAGGTGAAGATTTGGGGTTTCATAATTGTATGTTATAGTTAAAGTTAGAAATCAATAATTTGAATTGGGATAATATAAGGATTACTTAATTCTATTTTAAGAAAGTATAAACCAGGTGTAATTGGTTGCATTTTGATGAAAATTGTTTGTATGGAAAAAAAGGTTTCAGAGTAAATGCTTTGTCCTTGTATGTCCCTTATTTCTATTCTCACTAATGAATTAATTTTAGAGGAAAACTGAATTTTAAAGTCACCGTTACTTGGATTCGGAAATATCTTAAAAGGAAAAGGAAGAACATTGTTGATTGAAGTTAACCCTTCATCAATAATGTCATTGCAATTATCGTCCAGGTTATTAAAAATCTCAAGGGCACCGGGATAAACTAATGAATTTGCATCATCACAATCAGTGCTATCAATAACATAACCTAAAATTATAAACTCACAAGTTGTAGTATCCACTAAAGGATTCCCGAAATTATCACTATCCCAGTCCAAATATAAATTTTGAAAGTCAAGACCCTCATCAATATTTTCGTCGCAATTATCGTCTAAGCCGTTACAAACTTCAATTGAAATTGGATTGATTCCACTATTTGAATCATCGCAATCGGTTGAATCCAATACATAACCTGAAATGGTAGTTAGACATGATAAGTAAAATATTTCTGAATTGCCAAACCCATCTTCATCACTATCTGCGAAAAAAGTATTAACCACCAAATCTTCGTCAATTGCAAAATTGCAGTTGTCATCTAATCCATTGCAAATTTCAGAAACATCAGGATTAATTGCAGCTGTTGTATCATTGCAATCTAAGTTATTAAGGACAAAACCCGATAATTCAAAACAAGAGATTGAGTCAATAAAAAAATCCCCAAAACTATCTAGATCACTATCTAAATACCATACAAAAAATAAAGCATCGTCATCTATAAGACCATTACAATTATCATCCGCAGCATTGCATATGTCTTCCATTCCGGGATTAATTAAATCATTGGTATCATCACAATCTAAACTGTTAGCAACATAACCAAGTGGCATTGCACATGAAAGTGTTGAATCTCCCATGTTTCCAAATCCGTCCAAATCGAGATCGCGGAAATAAAGAAGCGGCGTGCAATTTTCAGGATATAATTTAATTACCCAATAATCCCCATTTCCAATATCATTCTCCGCTTTATCGGGTGAAATATTTGAACTTGATTGTCCGCCAACAATGTAACCCCCATCTGGTGTTTGAACAATTGTATATGCACGATCAAGACCCTCTCCTTGAAATGTATTTTGCCACTGAATATCCCCTAAGCTATCGATTTTTATTATCCAATAGTCATCCTCCCCATAATTCGGTTCAGATTTATTACCCGAAATATTTGATAAAGAATAACCAGCAAGTATAAACCCTGAATCATCAGTGGATTTAATTTGTTGAAAATTATCAGTTGAGTTTCCACCGAAATTCCATTGTGAAACAAGGTCACCCATACTATCAGTTTTCACTATCCAATAATCTAAGTCGCCGTAATTACCAACCGTTTTGTTTCCTGAAACATTAGAATACGAACTACCACCTAAAATATTATTACCTTCTTCCGTTAATGTAAGTGAATATAAATAATCGCCATCATTACCGCCAATGGTATTTTGCCATAATAAATTTCCAGCGACATCTATTTTAATAACCCAATAATCTGCAGTATTGAGACCAACTAAATTTACAAAATTGGGATCAGTTTTATCTCCGGAAATACCTGAATGTGAAATTCCACCAATTAGATAATTGCCATCACTTGTTTGCATAATTCCATATTGAGCGTCTGCGTTTGTTCCGCCAATTGTGTTTTGCCATTCAATATTACCCTCGCTATTCAGCTTTATTATCCAGTAATCCTGATTACCAATATTTGGTTCGGTTTTGTCGCCTGAGATTCCTGACCATGAAGTTCCACTTGCTAAAAAGCCTCCATCATTAGTTTGAATTAAATCAGTCAATTGATCACTTGAATTTCCCCCAACTGTATTCTGCCAAACAATATTACCAATACTGTTAAGTTTGATAATCCAATAGTCATTGTCTCCAATGTTCGCTTCGGTTTTATCACCCGAAACCCCAGATAAAGAATAGCCGCCAACAATGTAACCCCCATCTTCCGTTTGTGTAATCGCAGTCAAAACATCTTCTAATGTTCCCCCAATGGTATTTTGCCATTCAATGTCACCAATACTATCAAGCTTTACAATCCAGTAATCGAAAAAACCAATATTGTCCTCAGTTTTATCTCCATAAATGGTAGACCCGGATGAGCCTCCAAGAATATAACCACCATCAGATGTCAAATCAATACAAGATAGTTTGTCTGTTGAACCACCACCAATTGTATTCTGCCATTCAATTTCAGGTGCTTGTGATAATCCTTCACCAATTAAAGTAATCAATAATATAAAGTTACCTATTTTTCTCATTTTGAAGAATACTTTTAAGGGGAGTTCTAAAAATTCATTTTTTACAGAAAAATCTAATAAGCACGAACTCC
>CAZXBG010000208.1:0-4918 GCA_964638865.1 uncultured Chitinophagales bacterium
AAATTAACCCAACCCTACCTCGAATAATTCGGCGCCTCCTTCGTAATAACAACATCATGTGGATGCGACTCCCGCATTCCGCTCGAAGTTATTTTTACAAATTGTGCATTTTGTAAAGCGGCAATGTTTTTTGAACCGGTATATCCCATCCCTGCCCGCAAACCACCAATATACTGCACCATCACCTCCTCAACCGTTCCTTTAAACGGAACCCTTCCAACTATTCCTTCCGGAACCAGTTTTTTAATATCATCTTCCACATCCTGAAAATAGCGGTCCTTACTGCCAAGTTCCATCGCTTCCACACTTCCCATTCCGCGATACGATTTAAATTTTCTTCCTTCGTATATAATAGTCTCCCCTGGACTCTCCTCCGTTCCTGCCAGTAAACTTCCCGCCATAATAGTATCGGCACCCGCAACTATTGCTTTTACAATATCGCCCGTATATCTCACCCCTCCATCACCAATAATGGGAACACCACTTCCTTTAATGGCAATAGCTGCATCGTTAATCGCACTAATCTGTGCAACGCCAATACCGGCTACAACCCTGGTGGTGCAAATACTTCCCGGACCAACACCAACCTTAACTCCATCCACTCCAGCATCAACCAAAGCCTTTGCTGCAGCGCCGGTTGCAATATTTCCTGCAACAATCTCCAAATTCGGGAACTTGTTTTTTACCGTTTTCACCATGTCAATTACACCCTTCGAATGGCCATGTGCGGTATCAATAATTACCATATCCACACCCACTGCTTTTAGGGCAACTATCCTATCCAGCGTGTCGGCAGTAACACCAACGGCAGCCCCAACTAGTAATCTGCCAAATTTATCCTTACAGGCCCTTGGATGGCTTTGCAGCTTCATTATGTCGCGGTAAGTAATCAAACCTTTCAATATCCCTTTGCTGTCAACAACAGGTAGTTTTTCAATGCGATAGTTCTTTAGAATCTGCTCAGCTTGCTGTAAAGTTGTTCCCTCAGGAGCAGTAATCATATTTTCTTTGGTCATTACCTCGTCAATCAACCGGTTCATATCCTTTTCAAATCGCAGGTCGCGATTGGTTAAAATGCCCACCAAACGGCTCTCTTCGTCAGTTACCGGAATTCCGCCAATCTTATATTCCCGCATCATTTTCAAAGCATCGCGAATAGTTGCGCCTTTTGAAAGCGTTACAGGATCAATAATCAAACCGCTGTCACTTCTTTTTACCCGACGAACATGTTCCGCCTGTTTTTCTATGGTCATGTTCTTATGTATTATACCAATTCCGCCCTCCCTTGCCATCGCAATCGCCATCTGATATTCAGTCACAGTGTCCATTGCAGCCGAAATAAGAGGCACGCTAATACGTAAATTGCGCGTAAGTTGTGTTGAAATATCTACGTCCCGGGGCAAAACTTCGGAATAAGCCGGCACAACAAGAAGATCATCGAAAGTTAGGCTTTCGCCAAGGAATTTATTAGAGAGATTTTCCATGTGCAAAGATAAGGTGGGAATTAGCAAATTAGCAAATGAGATGATCAGCAAATGAAAATGCATCTAAAAATTGGAGTATAAAAGATATAAAATCCTTTTTTTGGGCGTGTCCCGCAAAAGCGGGTCGGGCTTTTCACTGCAAGTCCTCGCTCTCCCGATAAAAATCGGGTTCGCTGCGGGCTTTCCGTTACAATCCCTCACGCTGTCCCTAAAATCTTTATTGTTTTAGTGTTACCGATAATAGTACCCCCGGTATTTTTTCGGACAGTATTTTTGAAATAGTATTTTGTAGTTCTGCGTCTAAATTTTTATTGCGTGTAATTACATCATATCCTTCCGGTGTAAAAATGGTTTTATCAAAATGTATTAATATCCATTCACCGCTTTCATCTGCAAATACAATATCCCATTTACTTTTTAATAAAACTAAAAATCCTTTTCCGCGCCAAATAAATTTTGAATTGTTAGCATCCATAATTTTGTCGTAACCGGTAATATTTTTTTGTTTGCCATTTTTTTCAAATACCACTTCATCCAGCAAAACGGTATTTCCTTTTCTTTCCGTAACCGTATAATTAAACTCCGGGTTAATTTTATTTCCATTCAACCACATCGGAAAGTTAGTATATTGAACATACCATTTACCCGCTATAGCATTTAAAGCAATGGTATCTGTTGTTATATTTTGTCCCGATAAATCTATTAATGCAATAAATATATGAATAAATAATAGGTGTTTAATGATGTGCATATACATATTTTATTTGTCTACGCGCGTTCAAAGTGAAACATTTTGCTATCATCCAATAAATGTAATTTGCCGAGTAAACCCCTATCTTCAATTTGAAAACGGGCATCCTTAAAATGCACTAAAGGCAAATTGTGGTTTGGCGCAAGTTCAAAATAATTGGAATGTTCATTTTGAGGAGTAAGTGTTGCAGAATTATCAAAATAAAACATACAGGTAACTATTATTGCATCAGCTTTGCCTTGTTCAAAAATAAAATGGCCATTTGAATCTGCAATTTTTTCTATTATTTCACCTCCCGATATTATTTCAATTCTTGTATTATCCAATAATATTTTATTGAAATTAGGAATCTCAATGTGTGTTTCGTTCGTTTCTTTTGTTTCTTCTAATAGTATTGTAAACGGTTTAAGCCCTTCATAATTTGTATGTAATATTATTTCCGTATCAGAAAGCTTTTTCCAGGTTCCGTATCCATGCCGATCTAAAGCACCATAAGAATAAAAAAAATCAAAACTGTAGTCGAAATTTAATTTAATTCCGCAACCGGTTTCCATTACTCCGGTTAAATAATAATCACCTTCAATTTTCTCATCCTCCATCTTTTTTATTTACTAAGTTAACATCGAGTTTTGCAAAATAGAAAGTCAATATGCATGCAAAATACTCAACGCACAACTGTTACATTTCCCTTTTTTTGTATTATCTGACCGTTAGTTGCAGTAAAAGTAATCAAATAACCGTAGGTGCCAAGTTCCACTATTTTATTGTT
This sequence comes from uncultured Chitinophagales bacterium, assembly GCA_964638865.1. Classification (GTDB taxonomy): domain Bacteria; phylum Bacteroidota; class Bacteroidia; order Chitinophagales; family BACL12; genus UBA7236. The sequence continues at coordinate 3,005 of CAZXBG010000208.1, forward strand.
GTACACTCCTGTCCAGCCTTCATTAATATCATCCGATTCGAAAATTACTTCCCCGTATCGGTTAAATATTTTCATGCTGTATCCGTCAGCACTGCCATAAATAATTACCGGTTTAAAAATGGTATTTGTTCCATTGGGCACAATGGCATTCGGAACATAAATTCGCGGTCCCTGTTCTAAACAAATGGTATTGGAAAAAGAATTCAATTGTTCGTTCACTCCATTCTCTGGCGCATTTAATTGATAAACCGCTTCTATCTGGTAACAAAATTGATCTATCACATTTATAAACAAGGAAACATCATCGGTATAGGTCAATATTGCGGAGGAAACAGAAGTTATAAAATTCATTCCTGCTCCATCATCGCGATAAATTCTGTATTCACTTACAGTTCCATTTGTAATTTCAAAAACATTCCAGTTTAAGGTATTTGTAAAATTGGCATTATCATTTCCCTGTAATAAAACAGTTCTTACAGTACCGGAAACGGTTTCAATAGCGCAACTGTCGATAGTAATTATTTTGTAATAATAACTTTGTGCATTTGTGGTAACAGTATTATCCGTATAACTATCAATTGGCGGAATAGGAATTCCAATTGCGCCGGTAATTAAATTCACAAAACTGATATTATCAGTACTGCGTTGCACGGAAACTTTTTCGAGATCAGCAATAACATCCGGATACCATTCCACCACTATTTGTGTGGCTGAATTTACCGTTGCATTTCTGATCACATTATAATCTGCAGGCTGCACAATATTTATCGTTGTGCAATATTCATTGCTAAAAGAAATTGCAGTTCCATCAGCACGAAATGCGCGAATAGTAATACAAACATTATCGCCATCGTTTAGCCCCGTCAATAAATAATTTGTTGTAGTATTAGTTACAGAAGCAACTGCTGCAGCTCCGGTAAAATTTTTATCCACCCAAATTTGATAATCATTAACTCCGGCGGCCCAGGTGTCATATAAATTCCAGGTAAGTGATAATTGATCACTGCAATTCACTTGTTGTGCCGTTAAATAAATGGTATGATGGTCATTTGTGCTGAAGGGTCCCAAATTTTCACAGGAATCCCTTGCTGCTATCGTGTAAGTTTCAATTTTTGTTGTTGGTAATCCTGTAACATCGGTAAACGAAGTTGTTAATCGTCCATACACTGTTGCAATGGGGTTAAATCCACCATTATCGCGATAAATAATATAAGAATTTGTTTCCGGTGACGCAGAAGGCGCCCAGGTTAAAACCGATAACCCTCCGGTAACAGTAACCAGGTCAATTTGAGGAGCAACAGGATCTAAATTGTCGAGTGTGTCAGAACTTGTCATAGTATAACCAACACAAGTGTAAATGGCAACGATATAATAATACCAGGTGGTTGCAGTTCCACTTGCTCCAACATGGGTATAGGTAGTAGTTCCTATTGCGGCAATTGTTGCGAGCGGAAGTCCGTAGGGCCCGGCAGCAGAAATATTATTTGCATAAATCTGATATTCCACAAAGGCACCACAGGCCTCTGCCGATGCGCCCCAGGTGAGTTGTACATCCCCGCTCACGAGGGTCTGACAGCAGATCAGATCAGCAGGAAGGGTGGATTGCGCTTGTGTTTTTTGCAATAAAAACCCAAAAAATAAAAGAAAACAATATCGCATTAAATGTTTCAAGTAAAATAATTCCGGTATTAAAAATAAGGCAATTTTACTAAAAACCTTAGAAAACGCCTTTCCTCCCGATGATTATGAACGTAAAATTGTCACAAATATTCTTTCACGCATTATGTTAATGCAATAAGCTTACAGTACAAATTATAAAAATATTACATAGCTCAGAGCAACAAAAATTAACGGTTTGAGGCTTGGCGATGTTTTTTTATTGGGGTTTTGGAACACAAATTTTCAATTTACTAC
>CAZXBG010000209.1:0-4917 GCA_964638865.1 uncultured Chitinophagales bacterium
AATGAGTAATGAGTAATGAGTAATGAGTAATGAGTAATGAGTAATGAGTTTGCATTCAAGTGTGAACAAACTCAATGCCCGCCCTTTAAAAACATCCGGCTTACGAGGATCAACTCATTACTCATTTCTCATTACTCCTTATAAAAAAATCCCGCCTACAAACTGCAGACGGGATTATATATTTATTTATTACTAAAATTATTTTACCACAGATAATTTTGTAGAATAATTATTTGTTCCATCAGTTATAAGTAATGTATAAATACCTGCAGATAAATTTGAAACATCTACTAATGTATTACCTGAACCAACTGAAGTTGTAACTACCTTTCTTCCATCTAAACTATAAATAGCCGCGATATAAGTATCACTATTATTATTTGTTAATGTAATATTATCAGAAGCAGGATTTGGATACACACCAAGTCCTTCGAGAGCAGAAGCATCTTCAATAGAGGTGGTAAATGTTTCGAAAGCAACAACTGTTCCATCGGTTAATGCTGCAAATAATCCAAAAGCCGGACCATCATTATTTGCTGTAGGGTCAAGAAACCCGGATGCAAAAACAACAGCAGTTCCACCAGTAAGTGCATCTAAAGCAGCAGTGTAAGAAACCACTGTTACAGCACCATCAGCAGTAGTAACATCTAATACATAAGTGCCCGGATCAACAGCTACATAACCAGTAATGTCGCCATAGGAAGCGTCATCTACCAGAGGAGTTGCACCAACGCGCACATCTACTGTAGGAGCATCGGAAGCACCGTGCACTGCGATAAATTCCACTTTTGTTGGATCACTGGCAACTGCGCGGATATTATCCGTTGAAAACAAGGTGAACGCTGTAGAAGCGCCATCAGGATTCACAGCAAACATCATTGGATCTAAAACACCATTTGCAAGGGCAACATATTTCTGATTGTCGGCGAATGTAATATCAAAGTTTGCGATCACATCGGCTACGCCCATGCTTGCGCCGGGAGCAACTCCTATTGAAACCGGAACACCGGAAGGAATTGAAAGTGTGCCGGTTGCAGTTCTAAATGCAAAATTATCTACTGTTTTTACTCCGCTTACATAAATGTCAACAGATGCTGCTGCAGGATCTGCACTGTTATGAATTACCTGCAAAGTTGCTGTAGGTGCCACAGGTAAGTTGATAACTGTTCCGTCGGCCAATACCGCTAATAAAGCAAATGCAGGTCCACCCAAATTTGCAGCAGGATTAAAGAATCCGGAAGCTAAAACAACAGCTGTTCCACCGGCTAAACCACTCAGGTCGGCAGTATATGCGGCAACCACAGGAATTGTTGCTCCTGCAGGAGTAATATCTACTATATAAGAACCGGCTGGAACACTGATATAATCGGTGAAATCGGAATAAGATGCAGTTGGAACAATTTGCGCCACACCTCTTGCATATACGCTAACGGAAGGAGCATCGGTTGAACCATGTAATACAACAAAATCAACATTTGTTGGTAATGCCGCAGCCAGTTCAAGGCCAGACTTAACCAATATATTAAATGCGGTAATTTCACCATCAGGATTTGCGGCAAACATTGTTGGATCTAATACACCATTTGCTACGGCAACATAACGTTCACCATCAGTAAGTGTATAATTAAATGATGCAATTGCATCTGCAACACTTGTAGACGTAGGAGGAGCAATAGAAACTACTATTTCTATTCCGGAAAGCACATCAAGAAAAGGAGATGCTGTTCTAAAAGCAAAGTTGTCTAAAATTAAGGTTGGACCTAAATAGACGTCAACGGAGGCTGCTGCAGGATCGGCAGAGTTGTGAATGATTTGAATTTGTGCGCCTGCAAATGCTTGTGCAGAAACGCAAATCAACAAAGTAAAACTGAGTACAAAATTTTTAATTTTCATATTTATATTTTTTGATTATTTAATTAATTAGAGTAAAACATCACTAATCAAAAAATGTTTAAAGAAAATTATTTTTGTTTTGTTTGCAATTAGTTGATTTTTGTTGAAGGTAAAATAAAACAAAAAAATTACGATTTTAAATGAACAATGTGAGTTGAAATTTGTTTTACCGCATTTTCATTCTATGTAATGATTAAAAATAGGTACAAGATTGCAATGCAGATTAAATTAGTCTATTCTTAAAAGTACTCAGGTAGTTTATTCAATTTATTATCGATCTCGGTCAACAATACCCATCCAATCGCTCTCCATCCACACTCACCAAATAATCTAAACGCACTCGAACATCATTTTCCAAAACCATAAATTCTTCCTTGTTGATAGTTTCCAGGGTTACTATTTTCGAGTGTATACTTATTATTTCATCCGCCTGTTTATAGAGAATTAGGCAAATCTTTTTTGAGGTAGCAAACGCTTCCAATTTGTCGTAAAAATTGCAGTCTATAGGTTTATATTGCATCATTACTAAAAAATTCAGGCAATTAAATCAAAATAAAAAACCACCTTATATAGATATACAAAGTGGCTTTCAAATTAACACGGAATAAGCAATAGAAGTAGTAGCAGATGGTAGTTTGTAATAAAATAAGTTGTTTCAAGCCCATAACATACGAATTTCAATTGTTTGCTATACAGGGTAACCCCAACTAAATCAATAGGTTAGTTGATTTTTATATGTCTATTGATTAATTGGGGATTAATTCAGGAAATAATTAATTCTTTTCCTTATCTTTTTCTTTTACAATTTGAAATATACGCGATAAATTAAATCCGAATCGAATTTCTCCTTTTGCCCAATCACCTTTGGTATCGGCAAGAAATGCGCGTTCATTCATACCTACTGCATTACTGAAATGCAATTGAAATACGTGACCACCGGTTTCTATATCTACACCGATAGAAAGGGGATTAATGGCAGTGCTATCCGTGGTATTAAAGACATAAAAATAATCACCGGTAAGAGCGAGGCGTTGTGTTATTTTTATTCTTCCACCAACTCCTAATGCATAAAGATCGTTAGGTTCATCTATAAGATCAACTAAATTTCTATGTAAGTAGGTAGGAGATAATTGCAGCGTTAACCTGTCGCTGAATTTTCTTCCGATAATTATTTGATTATAAAACGCCAAACGCGAAGAAAAATAATTTGTAATATCGGGATTTTCCCACTCCAATCCGTTGCAGGTTACACCACCAACATATAATAAAGAGAAGGGATGATTTTTTTCTCCTGTTGACTGTTGCATAATTCTGTATTTTACAAAAGCATCCAATTCTTTTCTGGAAGTGCTGCGTCCAACTCCAACTGTCCAATTTTTAGTGATACCGTAATCAAATCCCAATCGCATACTCGCAGCATCCAAACCAAAAAATTCGTATGCGCCGCCACTTAGTTCACCAAATCTATGCAAAATTCTAAAATCCAGTGTGCCCTTTGCGATCATTTCCATCGATTGTCCATTAATTACACGGGAAGATTTAAAAGCATTTTTTACATAGACTGTAGTTGGTTCTTCTTCTCCAAGAAGGTCTAACAGATCTTGTGCTTTTACAAAGTTGCTGCCCGCAATAAACATTATAACAGTGAGTAAAACATTTTTCATAGTTTGGTTTTTAGTGAAGCCTTAAAAATAAAAATAAATCCCGAATGCATTATACATTCGGGATTTAATATTGTTAATTAAGTGGATCCAGTGAAACATCGACCGTAATCGTTGCTTCCTTGCTGATATTTGCAGCCACCACTGATGGAATCGATATTTTGTAATCGGACAACAAAACTTTGAAATTTGATGTTCCGGTTACTTTGCCACCCTTTACTGTAAAAGTTCCCTTTGCAGTAGTAGCTTTTGTAACACCGTGAATGGTAATATCTCCCGAAATATTAGCGGAATAGGTACCGTCAGTTGCGAATTTAATATCGCTCAAATTGTCAATCTTTCCTTTGAAAGTTGATTTAGGATAGGTATCACTTTCAACGTAATTTTCATTAAAGTGTTCTTCCATTAAAGCCTTTTCAAATGTAAATGCTTTCATCAACACCGCAAATTCCATTGCACCGGTTTTGGTATCAACAACACATGTGGCCTTTTTATTTATAGCCGCAATAGTTTCCATTTCACCTGATGCATCAAAATTAATAGTGCCGGTTTTTGTAAAGATCTTGTCCTGTGCAGTAAGCAAATTAAAGGACATCAAAATCATCGTGAATGCAAAAATTACTTTTTTCATTTTTTTATTTATTTGTTTAAAGTTTAATCTATTTATCAACTGCACATCTTATCAGGATCACGTCCATAAGGTATCCAGTGCAATAACCTTTTACTGTAATAGTAGTTCCCTCTTTCACTTCCGTGGCCTCTTCATTATGTCTTTCATCCATCTGACAAGTAACAGTAGTTAATTCGCTGTCACCATTTAATATAATAGTGTAAGCACCTTTTTCATCTTTTTCTATCGCTTTAACAACACCTGAAACTGCAATCACTTTATCAAGATATAATCCATTGGCTTTATTTTCATCCTCACCAAATATTTTCGTGAGCTCTTCCGATTTAATAACTACATCGGCATCAGCATCAGAAACATCTGCTGCACCTCTATTGTATTCCTTCATTCCAAAATAAAGACCGATGCCGCCAATAAGGACGACAACGAGTAAAATAATTTTCCAATTTTTTTTCATAATTGTAAGGTTTTAAATGTTATACTAATATCGTTCCACTTCTTTCAAAATGTAACTTGTTGCGCGACAAAAGTATATAAATTTTTCATTCCCCATTCAAAACTACATGTCTATACATGTATAAACAGCGTTTTTAACCCAATTTTTTACTTTTGGGTTCCCAAGGCAAATGATTTTACAAAATTCGAAGGAAATCACCAAGCGAACTATGACCTTGGTGATGTGTTGGGGTGATTCCAGACAATTAAGGCTTAAAAGCGATTTGGTAATTTTCAATT
>CAZXBG010000210.1:0-4847 GCA_964638865.1 uncultured Chitinophagales bacterium
GATTCATGACTCATAATTATATTTTTTTATATTCAGATTCAGGACTAAAATAATTCGACATCGTATTGTATAACATTTCATCGCGTAACAACACATCTTTTGTATTAAAAATATTATGTTTCACCTGATATAATTGCCACATTTTGTTTCCCATTGCATTTAACCATCTTTCCTGATATTCTTTTAAATTTTCTTTTGTCGGTTCTTTATCAGATTTGATTAATTCTGCAAGAAATTCACCGGCTATTTTACCGGACGCCATTGCAGTATGTATTCCTCCACCCGTAATTGGATTCACGTGTCTGGCAGCATCCCCCACTAAAATTAAATTGTCCGCATATTGTATATTTAATGGAGCTGTTAATGGCACCCCGCCGCCCTGAATTTCCAATATACGTGCATTTAAAAACCGGTCCTTAAAAAAGGACTCTTTCATAAATTGATCAAGATACCTTTGGGCATTTTGTTTTGCAAGCGTTCTGGTTACACCTAATCCGATCTCTGCATATCCATTTCCTTTTGGGAAAATCCATGCATAACCACCCGGAGCCCATTTATCTCCTGTAATAATTTCTAATAATCCATCCGTTTTAACTCCATCTACAACAAATTGCAAACAACTGGCAAGTTCCGTCAATTTAATATGTGTATTTAATCCCGCCCATTTTCCAACTTGAGATTGCAAACCATCTGCACCTACAATAACTTTTGTATTTATTTTTATTTCTTCATTAAATCGCCTGATGGTTAATGTGCAGGTTCCGTTTTTTTCCGGAGTATAATTCAAACCTTCTGATTTCAGTGAAACCTCTACGTTTTCGCGTTCAGCCATTGTCATTAAATAGCGATCAAAACGCCGTCTGTCAACTACAAAACCTAATGGTTTTTTGGATTTACTATATTCATCAGGTTTTAATGTTCGGTAGTCAATGGTGGTTTTTATGCCTACTTCATTATAAATTCCAAAACCATAGATCTTTTCCTGAATAAACTCATCATCGGCAATAATTTCTACATTTTCTAAGGCGTTTCCACTAATTGCTCCTGAGCATTGTATAGGCGCTCCGAGCTCTTGCCTTTTATCAATAAGTAACACACGCAACCCATGTTTTGCGGCGTATCGGGCAGTTGTAGATCCTCCCGGACCAGAACCAATTACAACTATATCATACTTAATTGGGCACATTTGTTAGCTTTAAAGTATGCAAAATTGTACCAACAGCTACGTAATTATATAAGAGTTATGGACATATTCCATTGAATACTAGCAGGAATCATGATCTATTGAAATCTGTTCTTGAAGATTTCTAAAATTTTAAACCAAAACTTAATGTTAACTAAAAAAATGTAAATTAATTGAGAAAATATTGGGGATTAATTTCCCCGCTATTACCCAGTTTTTTAATTACAACACTAATGCGCTACGCTCACTTTGAAAACTTCCTTTTGATCATTGTTCAGCAAAATCAATATATACATACCTGAGGGCAGTTCACTCACATCAAATTGGTGGGTATAAATCCCGGGTGTCGATTCATTTGAGCTAAATATATCGGCAATTTTTTGCCCGTTGATATTAAAGAATGTTAACATGGATAAACCTTCCTCTGCAATAGTATATTTTATATTAATGTGATCGCGAGCGGGATTTGGAAATACAAGTAAAGGTAATTCTAAGGGTGCTTCCTGTATTAAAGGTGCAATGGGTGTGGTGTCAATTTCATGGTATATGGTTCGTATTGTATAAGACATTCCACCAGCCATTAAATTACACCAATATTGTTTGTTATCTCTTGAAATTACAACTTCGGCTAATGCAATAGGAGTGGAGTCCCTTTCTAATACTTCAATAATGGGTTCCTCTTCATTTATACATTCGCATGCTGAAATAGAAATGAGTGCGTTCCATTCGTGTAAATTTGTTTCTCTTGAAATGTTTATATTTTCAAAAAATGTGTTCTCAATTGATGATTTGATTATCATATTTTCTTTCTCATCACAGGAAAATAATGTTGTGCCGAAAACAATAAATAAGGTAATTGTAAACAAAAAATTGTAACTATATTTTTCAGGTTTCTTATAAATTAAACTTATAGGTTTATTTATTAGATCTACATTTACTCTACCACAAACAGACTTGTTTTTATTTTTAATTAAAAAACTTGCGAGTTGGTCTCCATCTAAACTTTCTAGATCATGCACCACTTTGTTGCAACTAGTGCAAAATGCACCTTTTTCATGTGGCAACATATTTTCCCAATTTTCACTGCAGGAAGTTAATTGAGGTTGTATTACGTTTAATTCGAAGCGGGTTTTCATATTTTGGTAGGTTTACTATTAATTGTCGTTGCAAAATACCTTGGATGAATATACAATATGTCAGTAAAATGTAAAATATAGATTAAGTTTTTAAACGCCGAACTGCGACGCTTTACCCAACTTCGTTTCCACAATTTTCACTATCTTTCGCAAAATTTTTAAAATGAAAAGGATCATACTTTCCACAACAATTTTATTTTTTTCCGCTTTCGCGATCTGCCAGGATGGAATGATCAGCGTTAGTGATATTTGGACCAACTATTCCTTTTATGCTGCCGGTATTGACGACTTGCGCAGTATGAATGACGGCTTACACTATACCCTCAATGAAAATGATTCCGCAATCGTAAAATACGAATACGCAACAGGTAATAAGAACGGCGACCTATTTAATGTAAATCAAACCGCGGGTGCAGTTACCAATTTTGCAAATTATGCCTTTAACGACGATGAAACGGCTTTGTTGCTGACTACCAGTATGAAAAAAAGATACAGACATGCAACTTATGACGAAAATTTTGTCTTTGACCTTAAAACAAAAAAAACGACAAAACTTTCAGATAAAGGATTGCAGATGTATGCTGATTTTGCCCCTGAAGGGAATAAAATTGCCTATGTTATCGATAATAACCTCTACTATAAGGATCTTAATTCAAATACTGAATTTCAGATAACAACAGATGGCAAATGGAATTATATTATTAATGGTGGAAGCGATTGGGTATATGAGGAAGAGTTTGTTTTAGTGCGTTCCTTTGAATGGAGTCCTGATGGGAGTAAAATCGCCTTTTATAAATTTAATGAAGAGCAGGTTCCGCAATTTGATATGATGACGTATAAAGGAAAATTATATCCCGAAAATTATGAATTCAAATATCCTAAAGTAGGAGAGAAGAATAGTATTGTTGAAATATATATTTATGATATCGCTTCTAAAAAGACACAGAAAGTAAATATAACTAAAGGGTATGAATATATTCCTAGAATTAAGTGGACAAATGATGGTTCTGCACTTTGTGTTTTCACGATGAACAGACTTCAAAACGATCTCGAATTATTTCTTGCAAATCCTGCAACAGGAAATACTACCAGTATGTTCAGGGAAACTGCTCAATACTATCTTGAAATAAATGATGATCTCACTTTTTTACCGGACAATAAATCCTTTATCTGGCGCAGTGAAAAGGATGGATGGTATCATCTTTACCAATATGATATGACGGGTAAATTAATAAACCAAATAACAAAGGGTGACTGGGATGTTACCTCTTTTAAAGGATTTGATGAATCTACGAATATGATTTATTATATGAGCACTGAAGAGTCTATTTTTCAGCGTCACCTGTATGCAGTTTCTTTAGATGGTAAGAAATCAAAAAAGTTAACAGATAAAAATGGAATGAACTACGTTGATTTTAGTACCGGATATAAATATTTTATTAAAACGAACAGCAGTATGATGGTTCCTGATCATATTTCTTTATGCGATAATTCAGGAAAGGAAATCCGTATGTTGGAGAATAATAAAGCATTATTAGATTATCTAAATACTTTAAAAGTAAAAAAACCGGAATATTTTACTTTCACAACAACTGATGGTGTTGAATTAAATGGTTACATGATAAAACCATTTGACTTTGACGCGAATAAAAAATATCCTGTTTTCATGACACTCTATGGTGGCCCTGGTTCACAGGAAGTAATTGAGGGATACGATGGATTTAATATGATGTGGCATCAAATGTTGGCGCAAAAAGGATATATAATTGTTTGTGTTGATAATAGGGGAACAGGTGCCAGGGGAACAGCATTCAGAACATCTACATACGGACAACTCGGTAAATACGAAACCAACGATCAGATTGAAGCAGCAAAATGGCTTGCGAAACAAAAATATGTTGATGGTGGTCGTATCGGAATTTGGGGATGGAGTTACGGTGGATATATGTCGAGTTTATGTATTACTCGCGGTGCGGATGTTTTTAAAATGGCAATTGCAGTTGCCCCCGTAACTAATTGGAAATATTATGATAATATTTATTCTGAACGTTATATGGGAACTTTGGAATCAAATCCAACAGGTTATGATGCAAATGCCCCAATGTTTTATGCTAATCAATTAAAAGGAAAATATTTATTAGTGCATGGAACAGGTGACGATAACGTACATTTTCAAAATTCTGTTGAATTAATGAATACCCTAATAAAGAATAATAAACAATTCGATCTCATGGCATATCCAGATCGCAATCACGGAATTTCAGGCGGAGGCGCGAGGTTGCATCTTTATACCATGATGACGAATTTTGTGATCGAGAATCTTTGACAGGGAAGGGGGGAGTAGGCAGTGGCATGGCAATACTCACCACTCACCACTCATAACGTCAGGCGTGAATCGTGCGGCGTGAGTTCGGATTAACTTATCTTCCGAGGTTATTCTTTTCCCAGTAAGTTAACTCTCCGGCCAACCCTGATGCAAACTCATTACTCATTACTCATTACTCATTACTCATTACTCATTACTCATT
>CAZXBG010000211.1:0-4842 GCA_964638865.1 uncultured Chitinophagales bacterium
GGATCATAATCTCTCTCCCAAAAATCATCCAAATAAATATGTTGCATTCCTTCAATTTTTAGCATTTATAACACTTTTCTGACATTACAAGTCTGTTAAATATTGGATTAACAGGTTGTTTACCCTGCAATTCTGCGAACTCAGCGGAAAACCTACCTTCACATCAAAACCATTTTTCCCTTCAACCTAAATCCCAAGTTTCCTCATCAACTCAAACAAATTCGCCGTATTCAAATTTAACATAAAAGAAATTTTTTCACTGTACGGCGCGCCTTCAATTTGCGTTTTTATATCCTCTGACCAGACTAATGGGAAATACACTTCGAAAATATTGTTTGGCAACCGGATCATTACACCGGCATCATATAATAATTTTCCGGAAATATCAGGATCAGCAGAACCCAATGTTCCAAGATCAGCAAAAAGTGCTACAGGAATTCGGAATGGCAATGGCACTTCAATATTTGCAGCAAATAATTTGTCGTTGCTTGTGGCAATTCCGTCTGTCAATCCCGGAGTTTTAAAAAATCCATCGGTCATGGATATTTGTTGCGATTTAATTCCGTTGCTACTGTTGCGGGCGAAATAAATTTCATCGTAAAGATCATCGTAGAAACCATTATTTCCTGAAAGTGTAAATACATCTTTTGCATAATCACCATCCGCCGAAAAAATATTCATTACACCTGCAAACAGCCTCAGATCTACACCATATTTCTTTTTAGGATAAATATAAGTGATATTAAATTCCGTATAAAATTTAATAGCATCATCATTCATTTCACCAACAACATTCAATGAATGCGGCAGCCTGGTTATCTTATTGGACAAATGATAACTCAATTCCTCCACAAAAAAGTTGCTAAATCCTGTTGAGTTAATCAAACCCTCATCATCCACAAAAAAATACTTATCCTCTTCCATAATATACAAATTACGGAATTGAATTGTTTGTTTTAATTTACTCTTAAATTCTTTTTTTGCCAGATCAACTTCCACCTTTGTTTCAAATTTTCTGAATTGCGGAATAAAATCTTTACTGTCGTTCGGCGTGGTAACTGTAAACTGATCGTACGAATAACTCATCACAGTTTCTGAAATGCGCAATCTGTCAATAAATCCATTGTCGGGATAAATATTTAATCCCATACTCCCCTGCCCTACTAAAGTTTCTGCATTAAAAGAATACATGGGAGCAAAAACAAAATCTATTAATGGAGTTGGCAATATCATATTCCAAACTCCGAGTCCCAGCATAAACCCATCATTCTCGTTAGTACCAAAAATGGGTAAATAGTTTATGGTGGTTCTGGTAGGATCATCCACCCCAAACCCGGCCAATTTTAATTGAAGTGGTTCTACTGTTTTAAATAATCCTGCAGTTTTTATTGTGTTATTTTCTCTTTCTGTTTCCGGAATAGTTTGTTGTGCATCTATTTTTAAATGGGTGACATTCCACTCACTTTTATAATTTACATAAATGGTTTGACTACCGGTAAACCCCCTGAACCAATCGGTTCTTAAAACACTATCGCCATCCATTAAACTTAAAGAAAACGCTGCAGGAATATCGGTTTTATTTTTAATATCAACTGCCATTGCAGTTTTTCCCTTTTGGAATTTACCAATTTTATAATCAGGCCCTCTGTCTTCATTAATTAATTTTTCGAAAAACCATGCGTAATTTTCTCCGGTTTCCTCCTCAAATAATTTTTGCATATCACCGGGATAAACATGTTTGAATTCGTAGGTATCATAATATGTATGCATAATACGATCAAATTCATCCTTTCCCAAAACATCCGTTAAATAGCGGAAAAAATATGCAGTCTCCATGTACATCACCAACCCATAATTAATTGGTGTAAAGGCTGTTGATGGTGTATTTAATGCTTGTGATTTATTTTGTTTAATACATACCTGATTAATATTCCAAATTATATTATCATCAGAACTTGTATCTACTCCTAATAAATTTGACAAAACGTTTGGAACACCGAGCGCGTTTCTTTCGCCATAATAAGTATCCATATACCTATTTTCGTAATACGAATTAATTCCTTCATCCATCCAACCATGCACACGTTCGTTACTTCCTATAATTCCATAAAACCAATTGTGACCAACTTCGTGTGTAATAATATTATCTAGAGATTCTGCATCAAGTTCACCCGATAAAACTGTTATAGTTGGATATTCCATTCCACCCGCACCCTCCACTTCAAGTGAACCATCAACAGCTTGCGCAACATTCCACGGATATTCCCCAACATTTTCTGAATAAAATAAAACTGCGCGATTAATATATTCACATGCTTTTTTCCATTCATCGGCATGTTCATCATTAAAATATGCATAGGTGGTTACTGTTCTTTCTGATTCCGGTAAAACAATTCCACTTTTCATCACATTAAATCTTTTATCTGCAAACCAGGCAAAATCATGTGCGTTTTTTAATTGATATTCAATTGTTTTAGTTTTTTCTGAGGATGTAGGAAATGAAAGATCCGTAGTATCAAAATTTTTATTTTCCGTAACTCTTGCTACCTTATCCAAAAATGCTATTTCGTTTTTTGTTTGCAGATCACCGCTTGCTCCTACTACATAATTTTCAGGAAGGGTAATAAAAACATGGAAATTACCAAACTCACTATAAAATTCCCCCTGATCAAGATAAGGTATCGGATGCCATCCCTGTGCATCATATACTGCCGGTTTTGGATACCATTGTGATATCTGGTATTGTTGACCGGTATGCCCCATTCTCGAAAAACATTTTGGGATCTTGACATAAAAGGTGGTCTTTATATTTATTGTCTCCCCTGATTTTACAGGCGTATTTAGGATCAACTTCGCAATATCCGGATTTTCGGGGTCATACTCCAGTTTTACAGACTCCCCGCCTACTTTAAAATTCAATTTATCTATGTAACCTCTTTCTTCCTCCTTTGCATATTGAAAAGTTTGGCTCCCCTGCTCAAATTTTTGACGGGCAAAGGCGGTTTTAGTATTTTTATAGGCATTTGGCCATAAATGTATCCAAATGAAGGCCAGTTCATCAGGGGAATTGTTGGTGTAACGCATTGCCATAGAGCCATCCAGCGCATGGTTTACATCATCCAGGGTGACATTGATCTCATAATCCACATTTTGTTGCCAATAACTCGTAGTTTGAGCTATTGCAGATTGCTGTAAATTAACGCTCAAAATCGCTATAAGTATTAAAACCGGTTTGTTCATCAAGTATATTTTGGGTTAAAGATAAAAGGAATTGTTTTTGCAGTGTTAATGTTAGAGAAAGGCAAAAGGTTATAACTTGCCGGTTCTTTTAAATTTTAGGTTCATGTTTTGTTTTATTTGGATTAAAGTTTTTTAAAATCAACGAAACTTATTTTCGAAAAACTAAATTTGCATTAATATGATGAATGAGGATTTTAACGAGCGGGAAAACACAGAAATTGCAGAGTTGATTGAGTTGTTTGAAAAATGCCTGAGCAGCAACGAGCAGCACTATTTCGATGAAGACAGCCTGGAGCGCATTCTGGATTATTATGAAATGCGTAACCTCAGCGACCGCGCGGAAGCTGTGGTGGACTATGCAATCATACAGAACCCAAATTCCTCCGACTTTTTGGTAAGAAAGGCAGAATTTCTGCTCAATCGCAAAAAATATAAGGAATCACTGGAATTATTGGATAAAGCTTACCTTTTTGATACCAGAGAAATAGACATTTTTCTCATTCGTTCCGACATTTATCTCGAAACAAATGAACCGGAAAAGGCTGCGGAAACACTTTTTGAGGCCTTAAAAATTGCCGATAAAGAAGAACAGGACGTTATTTATGCTGAACTCAGCGATATTTATGAAATTCAGGAGGATTTTGAAAAGGCCTTTGATTGTCTTTCTAAAGCATTAGAAATAAATCCTATAAATGAAGACGCCCTTTTTAAACTTTCGCATATTGTCGACATGACCGATAAATATGATGAAAGTATTTCTATACACACCGCTATTACCGAAAAAGAACCTTATGCATGGTTGGCATGGTATAATTTAGGAAAGGCATATATGGGATTAAGTCTTTTCGAAAAAGCGATTGAAGCATTTGAATTTGTAATGGCGATTGACGAAAATTTTGATCTCGTATATCGCGATGCAGCAGATATTTATTATCGTCTCGACGATTTTAAAAAAGCAATTGAAATGTTTGAAATTGCACATGAAAAATCAGGAGGTTATGAAGATTACAGTTTCCGCATAGGTTTATGTTACGAGCGTATGGAAAATTATAAATCTGCGCGTTTTCAATTTCGTAAAGCTGCGCGTCAAGATCCATTTATGCACGAAGCCTATTTTCGTATTGGAGAAACTTATCGTATAGAAGATCGTTTTGATGCTGCTTTAGTAAATTATAAAAAAGCATTAAAACTCGACGAAAGCAATGAAGATTATATCTGCACCATCATCAGTATTTATAAAATGCTGGACAGAGATCCTGAGGTAATTAATTATCTCAACTGGCTCGTAAATGTGCGCCCTGATATTTTAACGTATTGGCTCGATTATATTATTTATCTTCTCGATATAGAAAAATATGATCAGGTAATTGAAGTAACTGCCGAAGCAATTAACCGCTCAGGTCATTATGCAGAATATTTTTATCTTCAAAGTGCCGCATTATTTTTAATCGGAAAAGAACGTGAATCTATTTCTGTTCTCGAACATGCGCTTACTTTGGATTATGTTCGTCATGCAATTCTTTATGAAGTTTGTAAAGATTTTGTGATGAACAAAAAGGTGCAGGATGTGATTGGTCTTTATAAAGAAAATTGAAAGTGAAA
>CAZXBG010000212.1:0-4782 GCA_964638865.1 uncultured Chitinophagales bacterium
AGAAATATTACTGATGTTCTACCGTAATATTTTGTGATACCACCACATTACTCAAATTCCCGCTTCTATCCTTTAATTGTATTTCAAAATTTACAATTTCAGAATCCGCATCGGGATCAACCAGGATGGTATTATTGAGAGTTACTTTTAATTCTCCCTGAATAGATATATCTGCTCCTTCGGGTGCAAGCAGAGGCACAAAAAAAGATTCCGTTAATGGAATTCTCGTATCAGTTACAAAAAGAGATAACGAATCAGGAGAATTATATCCGAGATCACCATTTCCATCTTCATAATAAATAATAAAAATTATACTGTCCTCAAAAGCAGTTACAATTCCAGGTGAAACAGACCGAATTTCAATATAGGGTTCATCAGGCATGGGTGGATTTATGATTTCTTCCTCCTTTTTGCAGCCTGCAAATAGTATAATAGTCGCTATAATTAAATTTAAATAATTTTTTATCATTCTATAATAAAGGAAAAATAGGTCATAATATAAAATTGTGAATCATCCGGAATTTCTGTCACATATTCATGGGAATTATCCTGAACATAAATGCGCAAAAAATACAACTTACTGGTTTCAAAATCTGCGGTATTGATAGTAAAATGATGCCAATACGGAAGTATATAAAGCGGATCATAATAGGATGGGCCATAATACGGCAAGAAATCCGGTTCTACCTCGAAATCTATTTCTGTTACACCGGTATTAAATAGTCCGTCTTGTGAAATTTTAATGGTACTAGATTCAAAAGAGGAAGGATATTGCAAAACCAAATTTTCATCGGTATCATAAATTCCTACCCAAAATTCCACATTTGTGGATGTTGGCAATTGAACCGGCGAAACAAAATCGGCGCGAATTGTATCAACACGAACTCCATCGGTATCATTTTGATATGCAATAAATCCATACGTGGTTGGCTGAAAATCAGCAAGTGTTGGCGACTGTCCGAAAACATCTTTTGCACCATCCAATATCCAATCGATAATTATTTGCCTTTCGTTGGGATACAAAGTGTCGTATAAAGGCATCCGTCCCAGTATTTCATCTTCGGTAGTAATTCGTTCATATAACCAGGAATACGCAGTGTCACCCGGCACTACACGCCAGCTGAAAGTACCATCAGCATCATTTTTAATTACAGGAGCATACACTAATGTATTGTATGCACTTTGCACCGTTCTGAAATCAGGTTCAAAAGAACCATCATGGCACCCTGGAACCGCACAGGTTTGACTGAATATATATTTATGTAAACCCAAAAAACTATTAGAGTCAATAGGTATATCATCCAACACGCCGTTAGAATAATCAATTGTATCAAAAGGATTAAACGGAAGCTCCGGTTCTATTCTGATAATATCTTTTTTACAACTGTTTATTATTATAACAATTGCGAAAAAAAATAATACTATTTTAAATGTATTTTTCATTTTATACAAATGCCTGTTCTAAAACGGAACCTGATAAATAACCTCCGGGAATATTGTCTTTAAATCCTAAAATATGTGCAATGGTTGGCACAATATCAATTGTTTCTCCAATTGGATCTTCCGCATCTCCAACTTCCAAACCCTGGTTTACAACCGACGAAGGACCCACAATTAAACTGAAAATATCACGGGAATTTTCATCACTTGTATGATCATAGGCAAATAATCCATTCAAATCTGCAATTACATTGGGAGTCATATTTCTACCATGTTCAGGTATACAAATCATGATGGTATCATTCGCCATTTCCGGATCACTTTGAATTTTATCCCATAACCAACCCACTCCATAATCAGCTCTGTGCAAATAGGAAATATAATCACTGAAATTGGTATGGCATATATCGAGATTGGTGGTATTGATCACCATTAATTCCGGATGAAATTGTTGTAACACCTTCCAAGATACTGCAATATTAGAAAGATCACCTGTGATTTGATCGTATGGTGTACCTACTGGTATTGGCCATTCAATGGGTATTTCCCCTTTAATTAATTTTAAAATAAAATCCTGAATTGCTTCTCTGTCATCTGCAATATTTGAAATACCCGGAATATCGGTAACCGATTTATCAAAATTACTATCGAGGAATGTTCGTATTGTTGCAAGCCTGCTTAATTCATCGGGATGCATTGCATTTAAAGTAGAAAAATAATCGAAACCTATACTTCCAAAAGTGGTTAAAGGACTAATATGATTTGCTCCATACAAAGATCCATAACCCGGTGAATTGCTGTAATTCAAATTAACGTAAGGACCAAGGTCGAGCGACATCCACCATGCATTTAATGCACTTTTAACCGGATCGTTATGTTTGCGATAATATTCAAAAATTGTTGGCATTTCAGGATTGACATATAAATTAAGACTTTCAGGAGTATAATTGCCTGTAATTATTGCAGTATGTCCGTTAAAATGTCCTGTTGGGCCACTTGCATATCGCATGTGTTTAAACAAAGTACCTTTTGTTGCAAGTGGAGCCGGGGCAACAGTATCCCAAATATTATATACAAGATTAGAAGCAGGAGACGCACCTGACAGCATATTGCGCATTATATTTCCTGTTGGGCCTGCACCCTGATTAATTAAATATTGTTGTTCCACAGTTTCCTGATTGCGAATTCCACCTCCAAATATTACTAACACAACATGGTTTGCCAATCTCACTCCGGAACTCCTCGAAAAAGTACCTGCCGGAAGTATATAAGGCGAAGCAATTAATCCTGCTGCCGCCATCGCCGAATTTCTAATAAATTTTCTCCTGTTCATAATTAATTACTAATTGATAATATTTTTACCAAGATTTTTTTTAATTAACTTATTTAATCGTCATGCTCATTTTTATACTTCCTTCAGACCTCACAGGTTAAAAAGAAACTGTGAAGTCGTCCCGATAGCTATCGGGAGTTTCATTTTCAATTGTCAATTGCTAATAAAACATATATTCATTACTCAACAAAAACGCTCTAAACATATCAGTTACAGTAATGTCTTCGTCTGCTTCAATAATGTTGTGCAAACTATATTTTTCATAAGCCGTGGGGTTGCGCAAATAAAACCGGAGGTACGATTCATCAATAAATGCATCAATATCATCACGCATTTCTGCATTGGTTGGAAATAAAGCAGTTATTGCGGGATCTTCCAACATTGCATTTAATATTAATTCATTCACTAGTGTTTTATCTCCAATTGATAAACGATAAACTACCAAATTGTCGAGTATAGAGGTTGGTATACTTGAAAATGCCAGATTACTATAAAGACTTGAAATATATTGTATCGGAGTTTTCAGCCTGTCTTTTTCAGTATTTGACTGGTAAACAGGAACAGTATCGATCTGATAAATGATATTATCATAGATAACCTCCTCCACCACTTCTTTTTTGCAGGACACGGTAAAAACAGCCAAGCTTAAAAAAAGCAGCAATGCATTTTTAGCAGAAATTACATTTTTAAAACCCTGCATATTCTTCTGAGATTAAAAGTTTAACTTTTACACTATTAAAATGATTCGCTTCCGACATTTCTTGTCCATATATATCCATTTCTTCGCTATTTGGTGCACGAGCCATTATAGAATTAAATACCTCTATCGTTTGACCCTGATAAAATTCAGTGGAGTGAATTACAATATCGATAAAATCAGCTTTTGAACTTCCATCCTGCAAAAATAGCTGACTGGTAGCGCCGTCCACCATTGCAACACCGTCTAACAATTCGTCGTCAGTTGGATACCGGTGAAATAAATTTTGAAAACAGGATATCACGAAATTTTCGCTTCCCATATTCACCAGGTCGTAAAAGTAGTTATTAATATAACGCTCAAAATAGGTATCTATAAAAATAGTACCTTCATAGAGATCAACATGTGCCGTTGACAATAAAATCAGTTTTTCATTTTCTATCGTATAGTACAATGCTTCAAAATCCAAACCTGTATCATAATAAATGTCTATGAGATAAACCCAATAATCAATTTGAGATTTTAAAGTAAAACTATCCAGTGTTACCAAATACTTTTGTGTTGTAAGTACATTTATATTCTTATAATACTCCCAGCTTAACATAAGGTCTTCCGCAACATCCTCACGGGCTTCCGATGTATATTCAAATTCAATTAAATAATCGGAATGTTCAGTTAGCTCAGATTCTGTTGCTGCTCTGCCAAAAAGGTCAATATACAAGTTATTAATATAACTATTCAATGTTATTTGCGAAACGCCATCCACAGGAGGAGCAACATTTCCATCAATAATAAGGTCTTCATGAATGATGCTGTCTTTTGCACAAGAGGCAAAAAACAGAGCAAGAATTGAAAGAATTACTAATGTTTGTCGCATTCAGGACCAAATTTCAATATAAAAATAAGAAATTTTATTAAATTGTGTGTGCGCCAAACCGGAAAAACTGTAAAACGCTGAATGATAAATATTTAGTATTTAGTAGTTATTAGTTAGAGTAGAATATATGCCTAAAACTAAAAAACGGCTCACCCGGAGCCGTTCTCTTTTCATACTTGTGCTGTTTCTTGAACGAAACACAGCAAAAGCATATTTAATTATTTATAAAAGTTATAACTATTTATTTACAACAACTTAACGATTCCTTCTTTTTGATTATTATAATGAAACAAAATTATGCCCATTCATTACCTTGTACAATAGCGGTAATTAACAAAGTTGTACACCTTGTACAAAAAAGTACTCAGTCGGGGGATGAGAAATGAGTGATGAATAATGAATAATGAGTAATGAGTAATGAGTAATGAGTAATGA
>CAZXBG010000213.1:0-3190 GCA_964638865.1 uncultured Chitinophagales bacterium
GCAGTGTTACTTCAAATCATATTATTGTTACTATTTCCGCTCCACCAACTGCATCCATTATTACCGCAGGAGGACCAACTGCATTTTGCACAGGAGGAAGTGTTATACTTTCCGGAAATGTTGGAGGTACATGGAGTACAGGTGCTTCAACACCTACAATAACAGTAACTACTGCAGGTGATTATTTTGTAACGAATACAAATGCTTGTGGTACCATTATTTCAAATCATATTATTGTTACAATAAATCCAGCACCAACTGCATCCATTATTGCCGCAGGAGGACCAACTGCATTTTGTACAGGAGGAAGTGTTATACTTTCCGGAAATGTTGGAGGAACATGGAGTACAGGTGCTGCTACACCAACAATAACAGTAACTACAGCAGGTGATTATTTTGTAACAAATACAAATGCTTGTGGATCTGTAACTTCAAATCATATTATTGTTACTATTGCTGCTCCACCAACTGCATCTATTATTACCGCAGGCGGACCAATTAAATTTTGTCCGGGTGGTAGTGTTGTGCTTTCCGGAAATGTTGGAGGAACCTGGAGTACAGGTGCTACTACACCAACAATAACAGTAACTGCTGCAGGTGATTATTTTGTAACGAATACAAATGCTTGTGGTACAATTATTTCAAATCATATTATAGTTACTTTTAAACCATTGCCAACAGCTTCAGTAATCACAGCTAGCGGTCCTATCGCAATTTGTACAGGAGGAAGTGTTATACTTTCCGGAAATGTTGGAGGAACCTGGAGTACGGGAGCTGCTACATCAACAATAACAGTAACTACTGCAGGTGATTATTTTGTAACGAATACAAATGCTTGTGGCAGTGTAACTTCAAATCATATTATTGTAACTTTTGCCCCAACACCAACTGCATCTATTATTACCGCAGGAGGACCAATTAAATTTTGTCCGGGTGGTAGTGTTGTGCTTTCGGGAAATGTTGGAGGAACCTGGAGTACAGGTGCTACTACACCAACAATAACAGTAACTGCTGCAGGTGATTATTTTGTAACGAATACAAATGCTTGTGGTACAATTATTTCAAATCATATTATAGTTACTTTTAAACCATTGCCAACAGCTTCAGTAATCACAGCTAGCGGTCCTATCGCAATTTGTACAGGAGGAAGTGTTATACTTTCCGGAAATGTTGGAGGAACCTGGAGTACGGGAGCTGCTACATCAACAATAACAGTAACTACTGCAGGTGATTATTTTGTAACGAATACAAATGCTTGTGGCAGTGTAACTTCAAATCATATTATTGTAACTTTTGCCCCAACACCAACTGCATCTATTATTACCGCAGGAGGACCAATTAAATTTTGTCCGGGTGGTAGTGTTGTGCTTTCGGGAAATGTTGGAGGAACCTGGAGTACAGGAGCTACTACACCAACAATAACAGTAACTACTGCAGGTGATTATTTTGTAACGAATACAAATGCCTGTGGATCTGTAACTTCAAATCATATTATTGTTACAATTAAACCATTGCCAACAGCTTCAGTAATTACAGCTAGCGGTCCTACCGCAATTTGTACTGGAGGAAGTGTTATACTTTCCGGAAATGTTGGAGGTACATGGAGCACAGGTGCTACTACTTCAACAATTACCGTGACAACAGCAGGTGATTATTTTGTGACAAATACCAATGCTTGTGGCAGTGTAACTTCAAATCATATTATTGTAACTATTGCCGCTCCACCAACTGCATCCATTATTACGGCAGGCGGACCAATTGCATTTTGTATAGGTGGTAACGTTGTACTTTCCGGAAATACAGGAGGAACATGGAGTACAGGTGCAACTACACCAACAATAACAGTAACTACTGCAGGAGATTATTTTGTAACGAATACAAATGCCTGTGGAACTGTAACTTCAAATCATATTATTATAACAGTTTATCCACTGCCATTTTGCAATATCACCGGTGATGCGTCCATTTGTGAGGGAGAATCAACACATTTATGTGCTCCGGCTGAATGCACAAGTTTCTTATGGAATACCGGTGCCACAACAGGTTGTATAAATGTTACGGAATCGGGAACATATACTGTTACTGTAACAAATGGTGGAGGTTGTGTAAGCACTTGCAGTAAAACAGTTGTAGTAACACCTTTACCTACTGCATCAATAATTACGGCAAGTGGCGCTACCACTTTCTGTGCAGGTGGCAGTATTTTATTATCAGGAAATATTGGTGGAACATGGAATACAGGATCAACTTCTGCATCATTAATTGTAAATGCAAGTGGTGATTATTTTGTAACAAATACAAATGCCTGCGGCTCCACAATATCAAATCATATAATTGTAACTGTAAATCCATTGCCTTTGTGTAATATCACTGGTGATGCATCCATTTGTTTTGGAGAAACAACAAATCTTTGTGCAACACCGGGATTAACATCTTATCTATGGAGCACGGGAGCTACAACAGGTTGCATTACAGTATCCGGTGCAGGAACTTATACCGTTACCGGAACGAATGCTTTCGGTTGTGTGAGCACTTGCAGTAAAACTGTAACCTTATACGCTGAACCAATTGCATCAGTTATTACAGCGAGCGGAGCAACTACATTCTGTGCAGGTGGAAGTATTTTATTATCAGGTAATGTTGGTGGAACATGGAGCACAGGCTCAACAGCCGCATCATTAATTGTAAATGCAAGTGGTGATTATTTTGTAACAAATACCACCGGTTGTGGAAGTGTAATTTCAAACCATATTATTGTAACTGTTAATCCATTGCCAGTTTGTTATATCGGAGGAGATAATTCAATTTGTGTAGGAGAATCAACAAACCTTTGCGCCCCTCCGGGATTAGCATCTTATTTATGGAGCACAGGTGCAACAACAGAATGTATTACTATATCAACAGCAGGAACATATACACTAACAATTACAGATGCAAACGGATGTGTTAGCACATGCAGCAAAACTGTAACACTTTACGCAGAACCAGTTGCCTCAGTAATTACTGCAAGTGGAGCAACTACATTCTGTGCAGGTGGTAGTATTTTATTATCAGGTAATGTTGGTGGAACATGGAATACAGGTTCAACAGCAGCATCATTAATTGTAAATGCCAGTGGTGATTATTATGTAACAAATACTACCGGTTGTGGAAGTGTAAATTCAAACCATATTATTGTAACTGTTAATCC
>CAZXBG010000213.1:3290-4770 GCA_964638865.1 uncultured Chitinophagales bacterium
ATACTACCGGTTGTGGAAGTGTAAATTCAAACCATATTATTGTAACTGTTAATCCGTTGCCGGTTTGTTATATTGGAGGAGATAATTCAATTTGTGCAGGGGAAACAACAAACCTTTGTGCCCCTCCGGGATTAGCTGCCTATTTATGGAATACAGGAGCAACAACACAATGTATTACTGTATCAACAGCGGGAACATATACGCTTACAATTACAAATGCAAACGGATGTGTTAGCACATGCAGCAAAACTGTAACACTTTATGCAGCACCAGTTGCTTCTGTAATTACTGCAAGTGGATCAACTACATTCTGCGCAGGTGGTAGTATTTTATTATCAGGTAATGTTGGTGGAACATGGAATACAGGTTCAACAGCAGCATCATTAATTGTAAATGCCAGTGGTGATTATTATGTAACAAATACTACCGGTTGTGGAAGTGTAAATTCAAACCATATTATTGTAACTGTTAATCCATTGCCGGTTTGTAATATCGGGGGAGATAATTCAATTTGTGTAGGAGAATCAACTACTCTTTGCGCAACTGCGGGATATGCTTCTTATTTATGGAGCACAGGCGCAACTAGCTCTTGTATATCAGTTAGTGTTTCGGGAACATATACGGTAACAATTACCACAGCAAGTGGATGCACAAGTACCTGTAGCAAAACAGTTACTGTATATCCTGCACCGGTGTTATCCGTAATCACTGCATCAGGCCCAACTACAATTTGTAGCGGTGAAAATATTACGCTATCAGGGAATAGCGGTGGAATTTGGAATACAGGCGCAACAACGGCTTCTATAACTGTAAACACCAGTGGTGATTATTTTGTAACCAGTACAACAGGATGCGGTAGTTTAACTTCAAATCATATTATAGTAACGGTAAATCCAGCGCCTATTTGTACTATTACAGGTGATACTTGTATATGTGTGGGAGAAATAGTTACACTATGCGCTCCAACAGGTTTTGCAAGTTATTTATGGAGCACAGGAGCTACAACACGTTGTATTAATGTAGGCACAATAGGCATGTATTCTGTAACGGTTACTGATGAAAATGGATGCAGTAGCACTTGTTATCAGGAAGTTACGGAAGGTCCTTTTAGATTAGGTGCAGGTAATTCAACTTACAATACCGGTAAACTTGAAGTAAAAGTGTATCCTAATCCATTTAATTCAACAGCTACTTTTGAATTCCAAAACGCAACATCAAATGCGCATGTTGTAATAGAAATATATAATGTAATGGGAACCCGGATAAACACCCTATTTAATGGTGATATCCTAAAAGGGATGCTGAACACAGTTGAAATAAAAGGAGACGACCTCAGCGCCGGAGTTTACATTTACAGGATATATAACGGGGAACAGATTATAAATGGAGAATTAGTGTTGATTAAATAAATATATTAATATTGCTAAACTGCCTCCGGAGATGGAGGCAGTTTTTTTTTATTTTAATTGGTCATATTTAA
>CAZXBG010000214.1:0-4720 GCA_964638865.1 uncultured Chitinophagales bacterium
TAGCTGCAAACCGTTATAGGAGATGCGGCTACAAACTACATATAATCAAAAACACCATTCGGTAGTATTCATTTGGGACAGTTCCTGAATTGAATAATTTTTCTATTTGAATACAACAATTCTTTTCACTTTAAATTTTTCAACAATGAATTATCCTAAAAATATTTACGCTCAAATTTGGCTTTGCCTTATTGCTATTTTTTTTATGACTAACATATCCATTGCACAATTATCACCTGACGAACCGATTGACACATCCGGTTTTGAAATAGAAATTGTAGCTGATGGTATCGACACGGTATTTTATTTTAGCGAAGCATTGTCAGGCGACTCAATTGCGTTGAGACTATCTGCAGATTCAAAATATTACGACAATGCAAATACTTACAATGCAAAAATCGGAGTGTTGGATTCCAATATTTATGCTCGAATAGGCAACTCGGTCAAAAGTGTAAATAAAGGTTTGTTGGGTTATCACCTTGGTGGCGTTTTTGACGATCAAACTATACCTAATGACAGTAGTTCTATAGATCAATGGAATTGGTTTAGCGGACTTAGGCCTGAATCCGTGCGCATTTTTTCAGGTTCTTTCAGCAAATTCATGCATCTATTAAACGGACCTGGTTATGGTTACAATCTGGAGGAGATTATTCGATTTTACGACGTAACGGATGGGGTAATTGATACCATTACTCTTGAAGATGCCTTGGATGATAATGAAGATTCGCTGATGCTTTGGATAGATTCAGATGAAGTAGGCCAATTTACAAAGTATAGAACAAAATATCTTTCTCAATTCGATATTGATTCTACCAGAAAATATATCGATGACTTTTTGTACATGATTGCAAAAGTAGAGACCGAAAATCCCGGACACAGAGTGAAAGTAATTGTTTGTCTTGATATTATGAGTTCGTCTGCAACAGAATGTGCCGACATGGTTAAATATATTCGTGATAATGATATTTGGGATTGTGAAGTGGCTTATGTCGAAATCGGAAATGAAATGTATTTCAATTTTGCAGAAGATATGTTAGGGATTTATAATTTTGACGATTATTGGAATTATATTAATGGAGGTTATCCTGACGATCTGAACCAATATGTTGTGGGTGATTCTGTTTGGTTTGACCATGATTATATTTCTGCATTTAAATCAGATCCTGCGTTTCAAAACAAACTTGCAGTTCCCGCACGCAATCTCGGTGCCGGATATGCCTTTTTTACACCTGATTATGTTGGTCTGGTTGAAGGTGCCGAATCGTGGAACGATACACTTGCAACACATTATTTGGATTCTATTGAAGTAGGCACAAGTGGAATTTATATCAAAAAGTTTGACGGAGTAGTAATACATCCTTATTATGACGATAGCAATTGGGGTGCAATTCCGGACTCAGCACTCGAGGATAGTTATCCTTGTGTAAATTTAGGTGATGCCGATACTACAAATGACGAGTGGACTTATGGAATTTATGATCAACGGCTTGAATGGGCATTTGATACCATTACCTATAATTTCCGTGGATTAATTCGGCAGGATTATATTAATTGCTATAAAGAACACAACAACCATTTGCAGTTTTATCTCTCGGTTGCTGAAGGTGGCAAAGATTTGTTAACAACAGAATATAATTTTAAATATGATGGGAACGTAAAAAAAATTGGTGTTTATGGGCAGAGTTTTATGCACGCACAATTGCTGCAGGAATGGGTATTGCGCAATATCAAAATCAACTACAATGCAAATTTCCGTGCTGGGTTTTTTAAATATGCAACAGTCCAAAATTTTGCAGGGGGAACGGATAATTGTTTGCTTTCCATTGCTAATGAACATGAACTCGCTTTTCTTGGAAAAGATACAATTCCATATAATCTGTCACCCTTGGATTCAGGATTTAGAAATTATAATATGAAGCGCACTCCATATTTTGCAATGGAGTTATTAAGTGAAATTGGAAAACAAAACCTTCGTTATGTGCAGTCTAATTACACCATTTATTTAAACAGTTTTAATAATCAACCAACCATATTTACGAATCCGGAAAAAACATTTCTATATTTATATTTTACAAATGTACGAGATGCGGCTCAAAGAATACTTCTGAACACAGATTATACAGCAGGTTTTTAAACCGGAGGGTATAAATTAAAAATTACGGACACTGCAACTATTTATTGTATTAAAGCTTTAAAAAACTATTCTACTAGCGGAGAGGGTAAAAATTCGTTATTCAAATTGAATGAATGTTATGGCGATTCTATTTTATTTCCAATAGAGATCACCAAAATTGACACCTTAATAAATGTGCCGGATGGCAGTGGTGACCCATTAAAATGCCTTGTTGTAGATGCGTATACATTTGGTTATATTAAAGTACCAATTGCCCCGGATATTCCCCTCAAGGAATCATCCGTTATACCTCAATATAACTTTATTTTATATCCAAATCCGGCGGAAAATTCCATCAGTATTTTAGAACTTTCATTAAACTTAGGAAAGACCCAATTATTACAATGCAAAATATATAATACAAGTGGAGCATTGTGCCTACAGCGTACAATTGAAAATGGTGGTAGCGTCAATGTGACCAATCTGACACAAGGTGTTTATACAATTTTGATTAATTTTGGTACAGGTGAAACCACAACTGTTCAATTTGTAAAACAATGAAAGCAAAAAGCTTCAAACTATTAGAATATGCTTCAATGGCAGCTTGTGTGCTGAGTGTAAAAACACTCGGTGCTCAGGCAGTTTATACTGACCTTGACCCCGATGTGATATTGGAGATGGATCCGGAGATATTAAACATAGACATGAACGGTGATGGGGTATTGGATTTTGCTTTTCTTAACGAATTATATTCTACAGAAACTACCGGATGGTCTTTTTATTACAGTTATTTTGAACGTATTTGGGCAGGACCGAAAAATCCAAATAATGCAATTGCCGGAAGTTTGAATCAGTTTACTTTAAGTTATGGAGGGCTGAGTACTTATTATTATCCGTTTGCTCTGCTACAAGATTCAGCAATTAATGACACCTTGGAATTTCAAAATGCAGGGTATCAGAGAATGGCATCACGGACATTTTTTTGGAGCATAGGTTTAGAAATTTGGGATCAACGAGAAGGTGGCAATTGGTATCCTGAACTAACTGACCATTATTTAGGAGTAAAATTTTTAGATACTTTAGGTTGCAATCATTACGGTTGGATACGATGTGATATATTGGACGAAGGAAGGGTTTTGATTGTTAAAGATTATGCCTACGAAACAAAATGTGAAACGGGTATATTAGCCGGTGATACCATTGGTGACACAACTGTTATTGTGGGAATTGAGAATAATTTATTTGAAAATGCAAAAATATGGAGTTCGGCAAATAATGTGAATATTCAATTACCACCGGAAACATTACCCGTTTATTGTGAAATATACAACATGGAGGGTCAATGCATTTATCGTGAATCAATAAATAATACTTCTACAATAGTTAATTTATCAAATTCATCCGAATCACTATATATTGTTTCTCTAACCAATGTAACTGGGCAAAAAAAAGAATGTAAAATTATCCTGAAATGAAAATTTTATTTCTAAATCCGCCACACCTCCTATAACAAAACCTTTGCAAAATGGCGGCGTGAATCGTATACCTGAAAATTATATTTTCAATTGAAATTTTAAGAAACCATGCATGATTTCGCCTCGATTCCGCCACTTCGCAAAGCCCCGAACCGTTATAGCCAATGGTTCAACGACACATTTACCATATTACAAAGCGGGACACTAAGGACAGACCAACTTTCCTTACCGTTGACTTTCTGAATAAACGCAGACGACGATGGCCCTGACTTTTAAAATTTATCAGTCATTTCCTGCGACACACCATTAAATTTTCATTAATTTTATTTATCCTAAATTTAGTTTTATGAAAAAGATAAACTTACACTCAGCATATTTTAAATACATCCTGAAATTTCAAATTCTTTGTTCTGTATTTATTATTTCACCAACTATTCAGGTTAAAGCTCAGACACTCGTCAATCAAATCTTTGAGCTGAAAATGAACTATCCCGACACAGTTGAATGGCAGGACGACGTTTTGTATGGCAGCAATCTGATAACATGCGGTAACACATGGCATAATGCTGCACAAAAAACAAATATCGTAACCACAAAAACCGATCAGGGCGGCAGCATCGTCTGGCAGACAGAATATAACGGAACACTTTCCGGCTTCGACTACGGTGCAGCAGTTACCGTTGATGGTAGCGGAAATGTTTTTGTTGCAGGTGCAACACATAACACATCTTCAACTACATTCGATGTTGTTGTCATTAAATACAATTCAAGCGGTGTGCAGCAGTGGGCGACACTCTATAATGGCACAGGCAGCGACATGGATATACCGAGCGACATTTTATTATTGGGAACAGATATTTATGTATGTGCGGCAAGCGTAGGAAGTGGAAGTGCGCAATACGATTACCTGCTGCTTAAATTAAATTCATCGGGAACAATACAATGGAATGCAAGATATAATTATACAAACCTCTACGACATACCCGGACATCTTGCCACAAACGGAACGCAGATAGTTGTGAGCGGTGCAAGTCAGAGCTCTGCAACCAACTGGGACTACACATCTTTAAAATATAACACAAGCGGCACATTATTAAATACACAGCGCAATGCAGCAGCAGGCTATGGCTTC
>CAZXBG010000215.1:0-4705 GCA_964638865.1 uncultured Chitinophagales bacterium
CAGAATGGCACTATTGATTTTTGGTTTCATAATAATTCGTTTACGTTTTATAGTGTATGGAATTCATCGTATATTTTAATGCAAAATATTTTATTAGGTCCTGAAATAGAAGCAAATTTTATTGCAGGCAACCCTGAACAATATGGAACGGCCTATGGAGGTGTTTATACACGGTATTATCCATTTGCTTTATCAAACGGAACCCCAATTGATTCCATGTTGCAATTTTATAATTATGATTTACAGGTCATGGCATTGAAATCTGACCATTCAGACAGTGGCGGTGTTAATATTGGGAATGATGCATTTTGGTTCTATTATTTAGGAGACATTACATTTGACCACTACATAGCAATTCAATTTAATTCAGGTGAAATTGTAAATTCATATGGTTGGATTCGTTGTGATGTAAAAGATGAAGGTCGAACACTTGTTATTAAAGATTATGCCTATGAAACAACTTCAGAGCATCCAATAATTGCAGGTGACACTTTGCATTATGTTGAAGTAATTGATTCCATTCCGGAAGAACAAGTATTTGTATATAGTTTTAATGAAACACTATATATAAACTTGAACGACAGTGTCGCGACAAAAGTAACAATAACGAGTTTAACTGGTCAATTTATTTTAAATTATGAAACAAGTGAATTAATAAGCACGGTTGACATGACAAATGTTGCTAACGGTATTTATATTGTAACGGTAGTATATAAAAGTATATTTTATTCCACCAAAATAATAATTCACTAGCAGCCGACCACATCCTATAACAAAAGCTTTGCAAAATGGCGGCGTGAATCGTATACATGAAACTTATATTTTCAATTGATAATATTAGCAAACATGCACTTTTTCACTTCGATTTCCGCCACTTCGCAAAGCTTCTAACCGTTATAGGATATGCTATGAAACATCACCTACTGATTCAATCAATCCTGAAAATCTTCTTCGACAGTTCATAGACTGACTCGACCTTCTATTTATTTCTCGAACCACTGACAAGTTTAATTTCACACTTTACACAATTGCTATGAAAAATATTATAACAACTTTTGGGTTGCAGACTATTTTAAGCCTGCTTCTAATTCTTACGACATTTTCACAAGTAAATGCGCAATATTACCCTGACGAAGAAATAGACACGACCGGATTTGAGGTTGAAATAATTTCTGATGGTTTAGATACAGTATTTTATCTTGATAATACATCAGATATTGACTCTATTGCACTCAGAACTGCTTATGAATTTGGTAATCAAGGTTATTATCAAAATTATGCAGCTAAAATCGGAGTGCTTGATTCCGATATTTATGTAAGTATAGGACACACGATTAAAGCCGTAAACAAAGGACTTTTGGGATATCATTTAGGCGACATTTTTGATAATGCTACAATTCCAAATGACAGCAGTTCGATTGACCAATGGAATTGGTTGAGCGGATTAAAACCGGAATCTGTAAGAATATTTTCAGGGTCTTTCAGTAAATTTATGCACCCATTGAAAGGGCCGGGATATGGATGGGATTTGTCAGAAATTATTAGGTTTTTTGATAATACAGATGCATTAATTGACTCTGTTACAATTGACGATGCCCTCGATGACAATATAGATTCAATGAAACTATGGATGGATTCAGTTGAAATAACAAATTTCACAAAATACATTACGAAATGGAATGCTCAAAACGATTTAGATTCTACCCATCGTTACATCGACGATTTTATTGAAATGATTGAAAAAATAGAAACCGAAAACCCCGATCATACTGTGAAAATAATTGTATGCCTGAATTTAATGAGTGCCAGTGCAACAGAATGTGTTGACATTGTGAAATATTTACGCAACAATCCGATTCATAATTGTACGGTTGCTTATGTGGAAATGGGAAACGAAATGTATTTTGACTTTTCTGAAAAAATGCTCGGCCTCTATAATTTTGACGATTACTGGGAATATATTAATGGTGGATATCCTGATTCTTTAAGCCAATATGTTGTAGGTGATACAGTCTGGAATAATCATAATTACATTGCCAAGTTTAAAGCTGATCCTACTTTTAATTGTAAAGTAGCTATACCGGCAAGAAATCTCGGTGCAGGTTATGCATTTTTTACACCGGAAGAAGTCGGATTAATGGAAGGAGCCGGAGATTGGAACGACTCTTTGGCAACACATTTTAATGATAATATTCTTATTGCAGGAACCGCAACTTATGTTAAGAAATTTGAAGGCGTAGTAATTCATCCTTACTATGATGAAAGTAATTGGAAAGCAATACCGGATTCCGCATTGGAAGCATCTTATCCTTGCATCAATTTAGGTGATGCCGATACTACCAATGATGAATGGACTTATGGGCTATATGATAACAGACTGGAAATGGCCTTTGACAGTATTACCAAAAATTACAGAGGATTGATAAGAAACGGGTTCATTGAATCCTATAATGAACATAATAATCACCTTAAATTTTACCTCTCCATTGCTGAAGGCGGTAAAGAATTACTGACTACAGAATATAACTATAAATATGACGGCAATGATGATCGAATCGGTATTTATTCCCAAGCCTTTATGCATGGATATTTATTGCAGGAATGGATCTTAAAAAATATTAAGCTCAATTTTAACACCAATTTCAGAGCAAACTTTTTCACATTTGCAACGTTACAAAATTTTGCCGGTGCTTCAGCAAACTGTTTAATGACTCCGGCAAATGCCAGAGAACGAGAATTTCTTGGTCAAGACATTGCGCCTTACGAAGGAGTTCCCGATTCATTGAAACGAGAGTACCATATGAAACGTACTCCATATTATGCATTGGAGTTGCTGAGTGAAATTAGTAAAAATAATTTACGGTATGTACAATCAAATTCAAAAATATTTATTGCCAGTTACAATGTTCAACCCACAATTTTCACAAATCCGGAAAAAACATTTTTATACATCTATTTTACAAATGTGCGGGATACACCACAGCGCATTAATTTAAATACAAGCACTTCGGGTGGGTTTTACACAGGTGGTGCCGGAATATTAATTACAGACACCGCGACTATTTATTGTGTTGACGCGAAAAAACCGTATTCAACTTCAGGAAAAGGGAATAACACTTTGTTTGACTTGAACCAATGTTATGATGATTCCATTTTGTTTCCCATAGAAATAGTGCAAATTGATACTTTACAGAATATGCCGACAGGTAGCGGTGATCCACTTAAAACTATAGTAGTTCCGGCCTATTCATTCGGATTTATTAAAGTTCCAATTTCACCAGACAATTTAAGAGTAGCGGTGGAAACAAATACTCCCGATGTTATCATTTATCCAA
Organism: uncultured Chitinophagales bacterium; assembly: GCA_964638865.1. GTDB lineage: Bacteria > Bacteroidota > Bacteroidia > Chitinophagales > BACL12 > UBA7236. The sequence goes on from CAZXBG010000215.1 coordinate 3,336, forward strand.
ATCCTGCTTCCGATTGCATGACAATTGCATGTTTGGCATGTGTAGGTGAAACGGACTTGAATATGGATATTAGCATCATCAATTTGAGCGGTGAAGTTTGCTTAAGCAAGGCCATCATTAACGGCCAAAGCATTAATACATCAAATCTTAGTGCCGGTGTTTACCAAATTAGTATTAATTTTGGTAACGGCACCAAACAGGTAAAACAATTTGTAAAACAATAAAAAATGCCTTTAAAATCATTTAATACTATTCAATATTCGGCCATGGCACTGTGCTTCCTTTCGATAACAAAGAAAGCGCAGCCGCAGGCTGTTTATACCGATATTGACCCGGACTTGGTGGTTGACATTGATGGTGAAATAGCGAATGTTGATATGAATAATGATGGTGTATTCGACTTCGGTTTTTTAAATTCGATGGATACCGAGTTTACTTTTGATTCCGAACCACAAAGTTATTTAGAACGAATTTGGGCAGGGCCGAAAAATCCAAATAATGCGATAGCCGGAAGTTTAAATCAATTTACTTTAACTTATGGCGGTTTGTCAACTTATTATTATCCGTTTGCTTTATTGAACGGAGTTTTAGTAAACGATTCTCTTTCCTTTCAAACTGCAGGATATCAAAGGATGACTTGGAAAAATACTATATGGTTGTCATGGCTTAGTATATGGGATGATATTGAAGGCGGTTTATGGTATCCTGAAATCATCGACTACTATTTAGGGATACGATTTATTGATACAACAGGGTGCAATCATTACGGCTGGATACGTTGTGATGTAAAGGACGAAGGTAGAACGCTTGTTATAAAGGATTATGCTTTTGAAACAAAATGCGACACTGCAATCTTAAGCGGAGATACAATTGGAGACATAACCTCTATAGCCATTGAAAATAGCAACTTACTAAATACCAATATTTATTCTTTTAACAGTGATGTTTTCATTCAAATACTGGATAAATCTGAAAATTATTCTTTTCAAATTTTAAATTTATCAGGAGCTAAAATCTCGTCAGGAATATTGTCGGGCAATAAAAATATTATTTCGATGAGCGACAAACCAAAGGGTTACTATTTTGTAGAAATTTATAAGGGGCAACAAAAATTGGCAACGAAAAAAATATTTATTAATTAAATTAAATGGTTTTGATTATCCCAGCATAGAAATCCTCACCCGTCGCACATCCTATAACAAAAGCTTTGCAAAATGGCTGCGTGAATCGTAAACCTGAAACATTTATTTTCAATTGATAATTTTAGTAATCATGAATAAACCCGCTTCTGATGCCGCCACTTCGCAAAGCTCTGAACGTTAGCGGTCATTGTAAAAAGACGACACCACAAATAAAGAGAGCGAGAAAAA
>CAZXBG010000216.1:0-4557 GCA_964638865.1 uncultured Chitinophagales bacterium
GCTGTTTCCTTCTCCTTTTATCTCATCATCCATCTCTTGCCCTTGAAACCCGAACAAGTAACTGTTATATACTTTTTCAGAACTATTTTTTAAGGTCAGTTCTTTTTTAGAGTAAATTACTCTAAAGTCAGGTTCTTGGCGATATGTGAGTTTTAAACAGCCCAAAAAAATATTTTTGATAGTGGCAAAGTTAGGGATAAATTAAATTTGTTGGTTCAATTTTGGGTGTAAAGTTTTGTTTCTGTTGTTAGTGGTTCGTTTTGGGCAACAAAAAAGGGGCTTGCAAGCCCCTTTAAATCGGTTTTAAAGTCTTTTATTCTTTTTCTACTATGTGGGTGTAAATTTGAGTACTGTCAAGGGTGCTATGTCCTAAAAATAGGCTTATGTTTTCAATGCTCATTCCGTTTTGCAGTAAGTGGGTAGCGATTGAGTGCCTAAGAACGTGCAAGGTTATGCGTTTGGCTTGTATTGGCTCGTTTTCGCATACTCTTTGCAGTTCTTTAAGGCATTTACTATAATCGTTGCTTTCGTAAATAAAAAGGCGTTTATGTGGCAGTTTTAAGCGGTGGCGGAAGTTGTAAATATAGTCTTGTAGTTCTTTGTAAACATTTTTTCCCATTGGGATAACTCTATCCTTGTAGTTTTTTCCTTGCTCTACAAAGACGGTTTTTTTATCAAAATCAATATCATCTAATTTGAGCCTGTACCCTTCGGAACGCCTTAGCCCACAACCGTAATAAAGGGCAAAGATTAATTTTAATTGGTAGTGCTTGGCTTCTCGTTGGATAAAATGCAATTTGGGATAAGTATCGGGTATGCAATCGTAAAGGATTTTTATTTCGGCTTTGGTTAGGGTTTCTATTTTGTAAATGCGTTCGTTTTTATCGGGTGTTATTCTGTGGTTGGTGGGTATGGGTGTATTTTTCGCCCCCTGTTGGTGCAAAAATTCTAAAAGTTTATCAACGGCTAAAAAATTATGGTTCAGGTGCGACACGCTTAATAAAGCCCCTTTTCTGCGTTTGTTGGGTCGGGTTTGTAGGTAGGCAAAGTATTGTTCTATATGCTTTTGATTGACTTGTTTTATATGGCTCACGCCCTGCGTGTGTAACCATTCAAAAAAATCTCTTATTCTGTATTTATAATCATATACTACGCCTTTTGAGAAGCCTAAAGTATCAAGCCAAACGGTGTATTCAACCATTATATTTTTATAGTTTTCATTCATAATTAAAAGGGGTGTAGTTTATTTATATCGTCTGTTAAGCCTTGTAAATCGTTGGGTAAATAGTTTTCTGTACTGCTTATGTATCGGTGTCCTGCTTTGTATTGGGCTTTTCGTAGTCCTTCGGTTTGTATCCAATGGGTAATAATGGAAGCCCGAACCTGCTTAAAGTTCAAAAAGTGTTTATCAAGGCTTTTAACTTGCTTTGTGAGTGGTTTAAATACGTGCATTAGTGTTGTATTGTCGGTGGTTTTTTTGCTGTATTCAGGCAGGGGTAAAAAGAGCCATTGGCTCTCTTTATTATTGTGATATTCTAAAAGTTTGGAGCGTAGATTTTGTATATAGTTCATTAAAAGCCCGATTTGTTCCGCTTTGAGTGGTAATATTCTTTCATTGCTCTTTTTTCCGCCCCTTATTTTTAGGGTGGCTTTTTGTAGGTCTATATCTTGTAAAAGGATTGTATCTATTTCTTTGGTGGTTGTTCCCTGATTGAGCATAAGACTTAAAATACTTGCGTTCCTTTCTTTGCTTAATGCGGATTGTTGGCGTTGATTTTTGGGGATATGGCTATCATCATAAGCCCTAACAAAAAGTTGATAATAATTATCGTAAAGCTGTTCCAGTTCTTCAGGGCTGTAAATTTTGTAAAGGGTCTTTTTTTTTGTTCCCCTTATTTTTAAGAACAAACAAGGGTTTTCGGTTATTTGCTCGGATTTATATAAAAAAGTAAAGTAGTGATTGATTGCAATAAGGTTGTGTTTTCGGGTTAAATTCTGTTGCCCTTTGCGGTCTTTTAAGTAACCTAAATATTTTAAAACGTCTTTCTTTGTGGTGTTGATTGGTTCTTTGTCTATCCATTCCAAAAACAAGTTTACATAACGTAAATATGCTTCCTGTGTGGCTTGTGAGTGGTTTTTGCTTTGTGAGTATTGTATAAATTTTTGCATAATATTCATTTTTTGATTTTGGTTTCTTCCTACTGTTTTTCGGCTTCTTTTTCTTGTTTATCAAGGGTTTGAGAGTTGGAAAGTGGGTTTTGGCTAACTTGCTTACTGCTTGTCGTAGTGGATTGATTTTTTAGGGTGTAGAAGTATTGGCGGTCTTTCCATTCTCGGTTTAATTTTCCTTGTTCCCAAAGGGTTTTAAGGTGTCGGGCTTCTGTTATTTTGTGTCTGCCTGTAATGGCTGTAAAGTGGTGTGGTTGGTACTGTCTGCCTTGCTGTTCGGCTTCCATTTCCAAGAGCAGTTTTAAAGTGTGTTTTTCCTTGTCGTCTATGCGGTTTCGTTTGCTTATTCGTTCAGGTGCTTTTTTGATTTGGTCAGGGTCGGTTTTGTTCGGTTCGTAGCTTTCGGCAAGGTGGTAGATATATTGGCTTTCTATCATTTCACGGTCAAGGATTTTCTTTTCCCACAAGGTTTTTAAATAGCTTGCTTCAAGTCCGTAGCTTCTGCCTGTAATTGCTGTAAAGTCGTTTGCTTCGTAGGTTCGTTTGGGCTGTTTGGCTTCGAGTTCTAAGAGTAGTTTAAAAGTGTGTTTGTAATTGTCGTTTATTCTTATTCGCTTTGCTTTTTGGGTTTCTGTTATTGGTTCAGCTTTGGCGGTTTCTTCTGTTGGTTCGGGTTCAGGTTCTGCGGTTGGTTGGTCTGTTTGCTTTGGTTCTTTAGTGCTTTGTTTAGGTTGTTCCGCCTGTATCTTATCAAGTGTTTGTTTTAGGCTTGTTTCTATTCCGCTTTGTAGTTCGGATAGTTCGTTTATATCGGTCAGTTTGTAAATAAATCCCTCTCGGTGTTTGTTTCCGCCTACTATTTGCACATAAGAAAATAGTTTGAGTTCCTGTAAATAGTTGTTTAAGGTTCTTGGGTGTATGCGTTTGGCTTTGCGTATGTCAAGGGCTGTAAATTGGTTGGTTTTGGCTTCTTGTAAATACTTTTTTAGCCATTGATAAAATCCCCTTGCGGTGGTGCTTAATTCGTCAGCCCTACGGAATAAACAGTTTTTTAAGAGTTTAAAGGCAAGTTCTATATCTTCTGGAGCGGTTTTTATTAATATTTCGCCTGTACTTTCGTCTGTTACGGTTTCCCTTTGATACTGAAAAAAGAAAGTGATTGTATCAATAAAATTGAGCAGTAATAAAAGCGTTTTTCTTGGGTGTGGTAAATCGTCAGGCAGGTTAATAAATGGTGCATAAGGGTTAATTATACTTGTACTTTTAAGGCTTTCAATTACACATTTCAAACGCCTTTGGATTGCTGTAATTTCGTCTTTGTTTATTAGTCCAGCACGGATTTTCTTTTGATATTCCATTACATTAAAATCCTGTGTGTGGCTGTGGTTCAAGTTCAGGCACAAAAAGGGTAAACTAAGACTATCGTAATTTTTTTCAGAGTAGGCACAAGCAATTAAACAGAGTTTTCCCGATACTTCAAAAGTGGTGGAGTGTAACATTCCGTCCTTGTCTTTGGTGGCTCTTGTTTTAATTAGTCTGCCTTGTGTTTGTAAAGTGGCTAAAGGGCTTAACATTTGGTGTGTCCATTGTAAATCTTCAATGAATAATACTTTGCCGTCTATTTGGTGGCTATCAAAATAATAAAGGGCGTTTTCGCTTATTTGGGTGTGGAAGCTCACGGCATTTTGTGGCATACAATCCGATAATTTTTGCAATAGATAACTTTTACCTATTCCCGATTTTGCAAGGCAGAGAACAGAAAACGGATTTTCGTATTTATGTGAAGCCATTGCCAGGAAAAGGATTAAAGCGTTTTCATTTTCGCCTAAAATTCCAATCTGCTGAAAGTCGTTTTGTAGGTTTTTAATTAGGTTTTTATCGGTCAGGTATTTTTTAGCGTTTTTTTCTTCTTCTTGGCTAAGTTCAAAGGTGTTTTCTTGGTGGTTCTTTGGGTATTTAAGCCGTTCTAATTTGTAGCTTTCAAGTTGTGTTGTAAGCGTGTGAACAGATTTTGAAGTTTCTAAAAGTGCAGTATTCCATTTATCGCAAAGGGTTCTTATTAGTTTATCGCTTTGGTTATCGTTGTATAAATCCAAAGTGGAACGTATAGGCGGATAATCTTTGTAAGTAATCCGCAAAGTGCTTATCATTCTTTCAATTTGCTGAACGTCCACACCGCCCAAAATATCAATGGTAAAAATGCCGTCCGAATAGGTTATAAATCGGCTGTTGTGTACTTGTAAATTTTTCATTCTTATTTATAGTTTTTCGTGCTACTTAAACCATAAAATAAGGGCTAAAAATTGGGGTAGAAAAATAAAGAAATGAACAGATATCAGGAAGCTAAAACCCCCAATCCGCCTAAATTACAGCGTGTTTTAAGGGTGG
>CAZXBG010000217.1:0-4467 GCA_964638865.1 uncultured Chitinophagales bacterium
ATTAGCGGATTTGCTGGATTTGTTTTCCGTAATCCTGTTCATCTTTTCATCCTGCAAATCCTGATTCTGACTATGTTTTGTTTTTGCCATCATGTTTCTAATTTGAGTTATTTGCAAACAAGCCTGCAAACGAAAAAGCTTTAAGGTGTTGATTATGAATACGTACTTCTTTGCAAACCGAATATAAAACCACCTGAGCCTGCAAACAAGTCGATGAGTAAAGTTGGCAACTTTGCAAAGAAAACTGCAAAGAAGAACCCTTTAACTGCTTGATATTCAATTGTTTTTTCTTTGCAATCATGGTTTCAATTTGTAGGTGCGTTGGTTATGTTTGGCTTCTGCCGCTACTTCGATATGTCCTTTCTCTACCATTTCGGCAAATAACCGGGAAACATAAGATGCATTGGTATCAGGTATATTTAATATTTTTCGTGCAGCTTCATTATCAATGTCATCTGCTGTTTTTAGATACCTAATTACAGATTCAATTTGCTCTGCCCGTTCCTGTTTTTTTAGCTTTGAATAACTGATTTTATCGTCAACATCAATCAGTTTGCTTTTATGAATAATGTACTTCAATCCGGAAGTTCTGCCTGTGGTTTCAATAAATTCAATCTCCTGCAATTCACCCAATATTTTTCGCAGTTGATAGTTGTTTACAAAAGGAAGTTGTTCCAACTGCTGAAAAGTAAGCTTTTGACCAGTATAAATATGATTGAGTACAATGAGTTTTTCAAGGTCAATGTCTCTCTTAGTTGTTTGTTTATAGAGTAAACTCAATTCTGCCAGCTTTTCAGAATACATATCTGCATCAACCCGCAGTAGAATAGAGTTTTCGGTTTGTATGGGTTGTGGTAGTTTCTTGCCTTTGGATAATAACGCAGTAAAAATTTTATCGAATCCACTACCAGCTTTTTCAGCATAGTTTATTTCCCGCAACACATCCATAATACCGGGGTTTCGGGGATTCGTTTTTCGCAGAAAATTGGTTTCGTTAATCCCTTGCGGAAAGTGCCCCGGACTTTCGAACTCCAAATAATTAGGGTATTTTCTTATTTCAATAATTTGCTGACGACTGTAGTCTCGGTGAGCAATAGCGTTAATAAGTAGCTCACGTAAAACAACTTCGGGGTAATCCTCTATGTATTCCCTGAACAAACCAAAATGAAACTCTTTCACCTTCGTTTCTGACTTCAACTGTTGAAAACAGGCATCAGCTATATCTATCAAGTTGCCACTGTATTCAAAAGGAGTATATGTTCCATCCTCGTAATACCGTATGTACTTGATTTGATTGTATGGCAGTTCCTTTAAAGCCTTTTGATTTCCAATAAACAAGATGCCTGTGGTGGTTGGCAGCGGCTTGCTGTTTTCTTCCTTAATCAGCCCTAATGTTTCGGTAAACTCAGGAGAGTTGTTTTTGAGGTAAGGGCTTTGTGGTTTTTCTCTTTGAATGCGTAGAAATAAATCTCTGGTTTTTGCTATATCCTGCCAACCAGGAATTGGGTTACCCTGCTTGTCTGTTTCTTTACTTGTAAAAGGTAAATCCCAAGTTTTTTGATCATACACAATCAAGCCTTTTTCAGCCTGCACAGTTGCCATTTCATAGGTTTCAATAGGGCGATTGCCATCATTGCTTCGAATCAAGTATTCACTTTTGGAGGTTCTATGTAATTGCGGGGTAAATGGCACTTCCAAAACGAGCAATTCTTTATTTTCAACTTTTAATCTGTGCGGCTTTAGAGTTATTGAAGGAACAGTTCTGTCTTGTATCTGTCGAATTAATTCAAAAACCTTCGTGTCATTAAAATCAAATTCGGGGTTTACTTCTTTGGTTTTATCCTCAATACCTATAAATAGAAAGCCACCCTTTTTATTAGCGAAAGCTACCACATCCTTTGCCAATTCATCATACTTTGGAGCAAAGTTTTTTAATGCTTTTCCAAAGACAACTGTATCCTCCAATTGCTCTTTAAAATCAAGTATTTCACACTCCCCTTTTGCAAGAAGGTTATAGAACCACTGAATGCTATGACGAGTGAGTTTTTCCATACTTATTTTATTAATTGAGTTAAATATTTTTCCATCTCCGTCTGTACAGTTTTCAATTCTTTTTCCAAACCATCAATCTCTGTTTGTACTGCTGCAATATCCACTTCCGCTTCTTCTTCAAAAGTGTCCACATATCTTGGAATATTCAGGTTAAAATCATTTTCTTGTATTTCTTCAAAATTTGCTACATAACTAAATTTATCTTCCACAATTCCGGCTTGCAATTCACCTTTATTAAACTTCTGATAAGTGTTAACAATGTGTTCAATGTCCTGTGGTCGCAAGCGATTTTGGTTTTTTACCGATTCGTAATGCTGACTTGCATCAATAAACAATACGTTGGTATTTTCCTTTTTTCCTCTGTTAAAAATTAAAATGGCTGCCGGAATTCCTGTTCCAAAAAACAGATTGGCTGGTAAGCCAATCACTGCTTCCAACAAATTTTCTTCAATCGTTTTCTGCCTTATTTTTCCTTCGCTTGCACCTCGAAACAACACACCATGAGGAACAACAACACCAACTTTCCCTGTGCCTTCGTAAGTGGTTTCAATCATGTGGCTGATAAAAGCCCAATCGCCTTTGCTCTTTGGCGGTGTGCCTCTCCAAAAGCGGTTGTATTTATCCGTTTCGGGGTCAAAACTATCTGCTGCTTTATTTTCTTCTTTGTCGTCCACCTTTCCCCACTTGTCAAGCGAAAATGGTGGGTTAGCAACAACAGTATCAAACTTCATCAGCGAATCGCCTTCTTTTAGTTTCGGGTTTCGGATGGTATCTCCCCAACGAATGGTGGCGTTATCAAAACCGTGTAGAAACATATTCATAACTGCCAATGCCCAAGTACTTCCGTTTGCTTCCTGTCCAAAAAGAGAAAAATTATCTGAGCCAACTTCTTCACCAGCTTTAATAAGTAATGACGCTGAACCACAAGTAGGGTCGCAAATACGTGAACCTGGTTTTGATTTGGTGAGTTTGGCAATAAGTGTAGAAACTTCTTTTGGTGTAAAAAATTCACCAGCTTTTTTTCCTGCATCGCTTGCAAAGTTTTCAATCAGGAACATGTAAGCACCTCCAATTATATCATTGCCATCAAGGTGCGATGGACGCAAGTCCAATTCATCTTTATTAAAATCAAGCAACAAATTTCTTAGTCGCGTGTTCTTGTCTTTCGATTCACCTAAGATTGAACTGTTGAAAGAAATATTTTTAAAGATGCCGGTTCCATCTTCACTATACAATTTCTCACGGTTAGCTTCAACCAAATCTTCCAAGCCAATATCAATTAACTCTCCGATGTTGGCTTCGTTGCGGTGATCAAATAAATATTTAAAATGGCAGTTTGCTGGCACAACAAAGCGTTCATGCTTCATTGCTCTGTCGGCTCTTTCTTTATCACCATTATATTTTTTTAGGTGAGCTTCGTATTTATCATCGTGTGCATCGCTTAGGTATTTTATAAAAAGCATGGTCAGCACAAAGTCCTTGTAAATACTTGGGTCAATGCTTCCACGAAATGTGTCGCAGGCTTTCCAAACTGCATCGTTAATATCTTTCTGTGTAATTTTTTTCATCTGCTTTATTTAATCGAGTTAATTATTAATTGTTGAATTTGTTGTTCTCTTAGTGATTCAATTTCTTTTTTCAGTTTCTTTTCTGCGTTGCGAAGTTGGGTGATTTTTAAAATCGCCTCTTGGGTTTCAATGTTCGGGATGGAGATTTCTAATTCCTCCAAAACAGTTTTGCGAATAGATGGTATGCTGGTACCCCTTGCCGTTCTTTTTAAAATTTCCTGCGTTGAAGGATGGTTTAGAAACCAAACCAAAAATTGAGGAAGGATAATTTTATCGGTGATGCGTAAAACAAAAAAAGAAGTTGAAGCAACAGAAGGTTGGTTTTTGCTTTCAAACCATGCCGCAAAATTCTTTGTGCCTTTGGCTGCAAACAAAACATCACCGTGTCTAAGCATGTGCTTGTCTGTAATGGTGTCGGCTTTCAGATCGGGGTGAAGTAAGGTTTTGAGTTGTCCGTTTTCGTCAAAATGTTTGGCTTGTAAATACACGATGTCGCCTTTTGCAACTGGCTTTGCAAATAGTCCTGTTTGGATGGAAGCGATCTGTTTTAAGTTCGTTTTCAAATTTATTTCTGTGTAATTGTTCTACAAATATGTGCAAATGTAGTCAAAGTTTTCAGAACTCCAAACTTTTATCAAATAAATATTTAAGTATTGGTTCTACAAATTAGCAGATAAGTTTGATACGACGACGGAAAAGCGTTGTCGATTGCACTCTTTTGACTTTGCTTTTGGGTGGGTTTACTCACTTTTTATTTTTCTTTTAAAGGTGTTCGTGATTCGCTTTGCTTAATTGTGTGTCGGCAAGCAAAGGCAAATGTGTGCAATGTGCGTAGGCAGAAATTCAA
>CAZXBG010000218.1:0-4438 GCA_964638865.1 uncultured Chitinophagales bacterium
CCCTGGGAGGGGCCTTGCCTTTGCTGAGCGGGTTGGTTTTGTTGATACCGTATACCCAAAACCTGAGTCTTTCACTATATGGTGAATTAGCAATTTTTATCTCCTTTACTTTATTTGTTCAGATATTAATGAATTTTGGTATAGACACATATTTGTCAGTTCATTTTTATGATCATACGGAAGACACAAAATTGAAGTCTTTCCTGGGTTCCGTTTCCGGATTATTGTTGGTTAATGGATTGATACTTATTTTAATATTTACGGGGATTGGTTACTTTTTATTCCAATTAATATTCCCTGATGGAGATATACCATTTTTCCCATTTGGGTTTATGAGTGTAGTTACTGCATTTTTTAATGCATATTTTCGAACATATATCAATTTGCAGGTTTTTGGAGATAAGCCGGTGAAATATTTTTCATTTGGGTTATTTAATTTTACTGTAACCGTAATTATTTCACTAATACTAATTTATCAATACCCATTTGAATTGACAGGACCCATGTGGGGGAGATTTTTATCCGGGGTTTTAATATTCCTACTTACATTATTTTTTGGTTGGCGTGAATTTGGAGTTTCCTTTAAGGTTCCTTTCCTTAAGGATATTAAGAATTACGCAACACCAGTAGTTTTGTTCAGTTTGTTAACGTGGATACTTGGTTACATAAACAATTTTATTTTAAAGGGCTTAAGTAATAGTGCCGATGTTGGTGTATACAACTTTACATTAACGTGTACCTTGCTTATTGAATATGCTTCTTTAGGCCTGTTGAGCACTATAAATCCGCGCATATATAAATTATGGAAAAGTAAATTTATTCACGAAAGCTCTATTGAAGAAAACAGATATAACCATGTATTTAGTGCATTTAATATAATAATGATTGCAATTAATATTTTGATTTTGCCATTCATTATCCGATTATTTATAAAGGAGGATTTTCATGCAAGTATTGCATTTATTCCTGTAATATGCGCAAGTTTTGCATTCAGGGGTTTATATAATACGCTGATTAATCCTTTATATTTTTTTAAAAAAACAAAGGTGTTGCCAAAAATTTTGGCTATTTCAGCGGTTATTCAAATTGTATCAGGAATCTTATTGATCAAATATTTTGGCATTTGGGGTGCAGTATGGAGTTACTTCTTAGTTAAACCTTTGCAATTATATTTTTTATGGAGAGAAAGTAAAAAAGTGTTTAAGTTTAACTTTAATATTTTTAAAATGGTTGTAATGCCATTCATCTATGTTTTGACAGTAATCACCTTGTTTCAATTTGCTAATATCCCTTCTGAATACGCCGCTTTTATTCAAATGGGAATAGCCGGTTTAATGGTATTAGGATTGTTTAGGAAGGAACTATATGGGTTGAAGGACATATGGAATAAATAAGAATGAAAATCTTACCATAGCGTGCAGTTATCTTAAGTTATTTATTTTTTCTCAAACAAATATTTGAGTATAAAAAATCTTTTGAGCACTAAACAAATATTAATAAATAATCAGTTTTGTTGAATTTGAAAAGATTTCATCCATTTTGCGGACTTTTAAATTATAAATTCCGGGATACAAATCCTTTACAGATATTTGAGGATTTAATGCACTTGATTTAAAACTTGTAACCAGTTCTCCCAATGCATTGAACAATTCAATTGAATAGGAATAATTAGCTATGTTTTGAATAGAAATTTCGACCATATCGTTTGCGGGATTTGGAGAAATTTTTAAATTTGTTGCATTCTTAATTAAAGTAGTAATTTCTGTAGGTTCTGAATAAGTAACGGTTAATACTGGCCAAAGTTCTTCATCGGGATCATCACTGGATTTGAACATTAGGCCTTGTGTTGGAGATTCGTTCTGCAGGTGCAAAGCAAAACCAAAGTTGGAAATAGGAGCGTCAGCGATATCCTGAATTAGGGTTGTTACATCAACCATATAATCCTGATAAGGATCGACGCTTTCCGGGAGTTCAATTTCTCCAATATCCGTAATGGCGGGTTTTGTATTCCAGGTAACTGTATTTTCCTCCCATGGTTCTAGTATTTTTGATAACCAGCATGCATTAGATCCCTGATGTCCGGAGTTAATAAAGGATGAAAAATCATCACCAAAAGCTATCAAATTTAGGTATGCTGAAATAATTTCAGATCCGACAGGAATTGTAGTTAAATCAAATTGTATAAATCCCCAACCTGCATTTTCACCGACTACAGTTACTGCTGGCTGTGAAAATGCAGATAAATGCGATGCATCTCCATAGTTTACATCTGCGGAAGTTCCGCCATCATGAAAACCAATACTTACATCTGCATTTGGGCTGAACTCAAGGTATACTTGTGAAAATAACAAATTTCCACTAAATATTCCGAAATAAATGAGGATTAATTTTTTCATATAAATTTATTTAGATAGACAAATATAATAAAATAATTTTATTCATAAAGAATTTCCAAACATATTTACCTAACTAAGGTTATTGTTCCTGTTAGTTGTATGGTTTCACCTCCACAATTTCCTTCAGCTAAATAGACATAGGTACCGATTTCCTGTTCTATATTATTATAAATTCCATCCCAACCAATATTAATATCAATGGATTCGAAAATAAGTGCGCCCCAACGATTATAAATTCTCAAATAAATTAGGTCACATTCTCCCGATCCGAAAATATTAAATTCATCATTAATGCCATCGCCATTAGGAGAAAATGCATTTGGTGCTAATATTGCAAAATCAAAATCAATAAGGATATAGATACTATCAATATCGGTACATCCATTTGCATCAGTTACAGTAATATAATACCATCCGCTTTCTGCAGGAAATGCAGTTGGGTTTAGGCAATCGTAACAAGATAGATAATCATTTGGAGACCAGGATACATTTGTGGCAGTTCCTGTTATATAAGGATCCAGAACTACACCACTACCATCGTAAACGACTGTGTCTAATGTAAAATAAACATCAACAGGTGGTTGAATAACCAACGAAATTGTATGTATTGAATCGCATCCACTTAGCGAGTATAAAAAATCTGTATAATCACCCGCTTCCGTTTCTATGTTGCCAAAAATTAATGCGGATTGTCCTGAACAAATAGTAACTGTTTCGTTTGTGAATATAGTGTCCACGGTTTCTACAATTATAGCATGAATTGAATCGCAACCGTTCATACTAATATAATTCTGAAAATAAATTCCGGGGTCTGATACAGGTGCTCCATCAATAAATATTGTATCATTAATACAAATCGAAATGGTTTCAGCAGTGGTAAGTGTATCTAATGTATTTACAATGATTGTATGTATAGAATCACATAAGCCAATACCGGAAATAGTATCAATAAAAATTCCGGCATCGCTCACCGCAACACCAAAAACAAAAATTGTGTCGTTTTCGCAAATATTAAAAGTTTCAGTAATTGTAAAAGATTCGGAAATATAAACATCGTATGTTATTGTGTAGGTTTCACAATCTGTGGTTATTTCAGCAGATATTGTAACAAAACTCAATCCACCCCAATCAGTTATTTCAATACTATTTGACCCAACCTCAGTATAACTAACTACACCGGGCAAGCTCCATTCGATGCTGCCCGAACCTCCACTAAGAGAATATTCAGCTATCTCCGAGGAGCAAACTGAATCCGGACCAATTATATATGCAGTTTCAGTAATATTATCAAATATGCAAGTGTTATCCAGGGTTCCGGTTAATGTTCTCGTATAGAATCCCCACGGTGCATTGCCATGTTGCAGGACATTTAAGTCGGTAACGTCATCAGGTATTTCAAAACATTCTATTGACCCTTCAAGAACAGTTCGATCCGGATCGGTATAAACATCAAGAGTAACAAAATCTGTTGCTATCCTTTTAAGAGTCATATAGTATTGTTGACCAACTTCTGCAGTAACCCAATCAATACCCCAGCTGCTCACCCAGGCAGTGCCGTTCTTTGCATAAATATAAAAACCCGTTGTGGACGCCACAGGATCGTATTCGCTTATATACCAAACAGTTATACCATCCTGGTCACTTATATCACAATGGTAAGTTGAGTCGTTGAAGGGACAATTAGTTCCTGCTGATAATGCAAAGATCACATGCCCTACTATAGGCGTTACACCTTCACCGATATCTGTTGCTTTGAAATCAAAATTTGCAGTCCATGCATCATTACTTAACGTAATTCCAAGATCCCGATGAATACGAGTGTCATTCCCGTCATTCACATCAGTAAAAACAACCTGACCGCCAGTTACCTCCAGTGTGCCTGATTGCGGATCTAAGCTGCACGGGGCTATACCAGGGTAAATATATACATTTGTCCAATCTGTAGGATCTGAATAATCATCGAAAAAATCGCAGGTTATTTGTGATAATCCAATGGTTTGAATCAAAAACGATAGATATAAAAGGAATTTTGTTTTCATGAT
>CAZXBG010000219.1:0-4426 GCA_964638865.1 uncultured Chitinophagales bacterium
CACTTAAAAATTTACATAGTCTAGGATTATAAATTCTAAACCCATAGTCATAAATGTTTCCATCTCCATAAGTTTCGGGATCATCTTCTTTCCCGTTGAAGCCATACCTATATTCACTTCCAGGACTCCAACTCCTCCCAACCAACACCATCCCAAAGGGATCATACTTCGGGCCGCTATAAATAGGTACCTGTGTTTGATAATTCACATTCTAAAAATAAGGTTTTTTTGAGCAATTTTTCGTAAGTATAAATTATTTGTTTGCCGGATTATACGAAGGTGCAGACCGTCCTGCAATGGTTTATTCTTATTTCGGAACCTTCAAATTAAATAATATTAATCCCCAAAAATGGCTTGCTGATATTTTATTGAAAATAAAGGATACTAAAACTTCTCAGCTCAGCATTTTGCTTCCTGCAAACTGGACTACTGATAACAAATAAATTAATTGTTTAATTTTATTGAAGGAGGGGTATTTTACCGCATGCTTACATAGCTCTAGTATTAATGGCAATATTATTTTTCCTTTAGTTAAACAATTTGTTGTTTAACAGTCGTAAACAAAACGAAATCATCAAGCTGATCAAATTGAAAAATATATCTAAAATTTATCAAAAATATCACAAATCAAAACATCTTTGCGAATCAGGCATTTTATTATAAAAAACCACATCCAAAGGAGCTTCTTGATTTTTATTATAAGCAACCCAATTGCCTGTAAGTTTTCGGATAGATATTTCAATGGATTTGTTTTCTTGTTGTAAAGTTTCTAAATATGAAATCATACATTCTAACTCTTTTGTTTCTGAAAAATAAAGATACCCAGAACAATCATTTGTTCCTGTCCCTATATATATTTTATTACTTTTTTTATCATGCAAAAAATCTAGGTTCATAAAAAATATTCCTGTTTTTACTTCTAGTTCGTTCAATACCACCGTACTATTGTAGTGAGTATTTAAACTGTCTGTATTTATAGAAAAGCCATCTTCTAAGCTTAAAAAAAAAGGTTGATTTCTTTTAAAGTTATTTGTCAATTCAGCTATAGTGTCTTGTCTGTTAAGAGAAGATTTACAAAACATAAAACATGATAAAAATATAATTAAGAAAAATTTAATTTTTACCATATTCATAACCTCTTTCCAGAGCCTTAACTTCATTACTTTCATCTTTATGCCCATTTTTTATTAATGAAAAAATATTTCCAAAAGATTTCAATGCAACCAAACTTGTTCCCCTTTGGGCGTGAGCTGCGCCAAATAATAAATTTCCAAACTCATTAAGGTTGTAAGCATACCCTTTATAGATATATAATGTTCGAGTTGCAGGTTCGGAAATACTATTTTGTGTTTTAAACCATAAAGTGTTATCAGTCGAATACTGAGTTTGATTGTTTAACATATACATTTTCATATCTAAGACACCTCCTGTTGAATTTGCTCTTATCATTGCTTTTTCTGGAGCAAACCGCATTAAATTTAAATATATTTCGTAATCCCACAATTTCTCAGAAGTTAAAAGATTGAATTCTTCATCTGTGAAATCCTGAATATTATTGACACCTTCTGCACCTTTGACAAAGAAATTGTCCATTCCAAACATAGATTTATCAGAATTTAAAGTAATTCCCCCAGCTAAATCACTTTGGTTAATCGTAACTCTAATTTCTTGCCCTATTTGAAGTTTAGCTGGATCTACACCCTTATTCATTTCCCCTAAAGTTCCATGGTCCATATTCCATTTCCCTTCAAGGTTCCAATAATTATCTCCCTTTTGTATTGTATACTTTCCTTCCTTACAATCCGGGCAATCTCCAAGTGGGTCATCATAAAGAATTGGATTGTTACGATTTACATTATAACCTCCTTCAAATGGTACGTGTATTGGATCAGAGTTCCATCGTTTACCTAACCTTGTATCATACTCCCAAAATTCCGCAGTGTTTAAATTTCCATTTCCATATACTTCATCATCCTGTTCCTGTCCATTAAATCCATATTTGTAGCCAGTTCCACTCTCCCAATTCCTCCCCACCAATAACATCCCAAAGGGATTGTAATTTAATCCGCTTGAATCGGTTAAAGGATTAGATGTTTTCACCTATTAAAAGTACGGATTAATTGCTTAAAATTGAAAGCATCAGCCGATTAATGCTTTTATCATTTGCACCGAACACCCTACAGGAAAAACAAAATAACTTCCGTTGGTAAAATGATATTCAATACAACTCGTATTCTTTTCAGGAACATCGATCCGGATAAATGAATTTGGTTTCTGGACAGCAGCAGTTTCTTTTTTCTTCATGCGGCTTGCATGATACATAAATGTTTGGTAGGATATTTCTTTTTCTTTGCAATAGCCGGCCATCGTGCCGCCAACTTCCTTCCATTGATTTACTTGGTACGGATAATCTACTTTAGATTTAATCATAATGCAAAGAGAACGCAAGAGGATTAATTTTGGAAGACGTGGTTCAACGTGCGGTTACAAAATATCTGATACAAAATTTACCGATTTAAAGTCCTTGCTTCCCAATAACTGGAAAAAACCGGAATAACTTTATTTTGAATTAATCTTAGCGAACGTGCTTTATCGGGGGCTTACGAAAGATCAGCAATCATGTATTCATTTATTGGCTCCTGCAAAATAAGCGGAATTAATCCTGAAGAATGGCTGGAAGATACCCTGCTTAAAATATCTGACACAAAATTTACCGATTTAAAGTCCCTGCTTCCCAATAACTGGAAAATGCCGGAATAATTTTTTTTATTGAAAATTAAATACCTGTGGTTAGTCGGGGGCTTACTTTGGGTAATTTAAAGGAGTCATGTCTTTTCATAACAGGTGATTCCTAATTCTATGCCCAACTCTGATATTTTATTGATTTGTGGATTGCTTAATTCAAAATTGCACTGTCCCTCAAATTCAATGTTAAAATTAACATTTATATAATTAAACAATTTCCACAGCTCTTTTCTTTTGATAGAAAGTAGCAAATCTAACATTATATCAACTTGACCGGAAATCGCCAACTGACCTTCTTCGGATTTTTTTCCCTTATACCTGCCCCTAGCTATTATATCACCAATTTTATATTTATGTAGCACCTCAATCT
Organism: uncultured Chitinophagales bacterium; assembly: GCA_964638865.1. Classification (GTDB taxonomy): domain Bacteria; phylum Bacteroidota; class Bacteroidia; order Chitinophagales; family BACL12; genus UBA7236. The sequence continues at coordinate 3,116 of CAZXBG010000219.1, forward strand.
GTTCAGGCAATAATAACAAATCGGGGTTCCAGGCAAGGCCGGAAAGTATACAAATACAGGACATCTTAATCATATTTATTAATCTTTAAAACTATTAAAGGGTACATTGGTAGAAATAGTTTCTTTTGTTACTGGATTTACAACCACTACATTTCCCAAATCGTCTGGTGTAAAATCAGGATTTGTTGTGTTCAGTTCTTTGGCTTCTTTTGAAAATTGCTTTTTCATTTCAGGTTTAATTTGTCTGTGATAATATTCCATTGAAACATTTAATCTTTTGGCCACTTGTGTCGCCGTTAGAATTTTCCCAGTGTATTTCCCAAGCCGCAGAACTACAGAAACTTTTTGTCCTACAGCACCTTCCCCAGGTATAATTGCTAACCCATTTTCAACATAATCCCATCCATCCATTTCAATATTATATATGTCTGAACCTGATTCCATTCCTTTAAGTATGTTTGATGCACCAACAGCAGGAAACATGTTAGCTGTACTTCTACCAAACTCTTCACCCTCATCTGAATGAACCCACGAATCACGGCCTCCAAACCAACTACCAATATTGTTTAAAGCTTTCTCTCCTTTTGTTAATGTGAATTCCTGTCGAGTTACACCAATGGATGTTATTATTTCTTGCCCATTCGCATCGACTTTTGATGTAGCAACGGCATATTCAACATACATTTTACCGGTCTGGTACTTATCCGCATGATCTACAGTTCCCCCAACTTTTTGAGCAAATTTCCATGCCCTCTTGCTCATCTTCTTAGTGCCACCAACTCCGGAAAGTCCTAAAAGATCCGTAATTAAAATGGGATTATTATCAAAGGATGAATAACCGCTTTGCCAAGCATAAAATACAGGATCAACATTCCACCTTCTTCCCAACCTTGTATCATATTCCCAAAATTCAGCAGTATTTAAATTCCCATTTCCATAAATTTCATCATCTTGTTCTTGTGTATTAAATCCATACCTATACCCATTTCCCGTCTCGAAATTTCTACCCACCAGCGTCATCCCAAAGGGATTGTAATTTAATCCACTTGAATCAGTTAAAGGAGTTGATGTTTTCACCTAACAAAAATACGGATTAATTGCTTAAAATTGAAAGCATCAGCCGATTAATGCTTTTATCATTTGCACCGAACACCCTGCAGGGAAAACAAAATAACTTCCGTTGGTAAAATGATATTCAATACCAGAAGGATTTTTTTTAGGGACATCGATCCGGATAAATGCTTTGGGTTCCTGGGCAGCAGTTTCTTTTTTCTTCATGCGACTTGCATGATACATAAATGTTTGGTAGGA
>CAZXBG010000220.1:0-4411 GCA_964638865.1 uncultured Chitinophagales bacterium
AATACATTGCAAAATCACATCGAAATTGCTAACTCTATGGACAGACTCTATTTAGTTGTAAAACCAAATTCATGTATTGCAGAAGCCGGCAAGTAAGTAATTGAAAATAGTGAAATAGTGTGAAACAACTGCACATGAATAATTGCAGGTTTTTGTTTTTTTGAAAATGGGTATTGTGAAAACCAATGTTGCCGAAGGGTGAATTAATATTAAATGCAAAAACATTAAATCTGTTGGATAGTAATTCAAAATTAGACATTCAGTGCGGTAATATTTTAGAAACCTTTGCAAAAAGTATTTATCTTGTAATTTTCAGCGATGAAAATTACAATATCATTGAAACACAAAAAATTATTTTACAGTAAATTGTAATAATAAAACAAATAACAATCTCCTTTACGTTTTCTCAAAATAAGGAATTTCATCATGTGAAACAATTTCTTTTTGATTCCAATAGGCGAGTGTAACAATATGTCCGCTTGCTGTTTTAAGTAGGCGGCCGAAAATGGAATTTGTTGCATTAGCACAAATTAATCAATAGACTTTTAAAAATCAACTAACCTATTGATTTAGTTGTGCTCGCCCTGATTAGCATGCAATTTGAAACGCATGTTTTACAAGCTTGCAACATTTACCTTTATTTTGAAAAATTATTTTAGAAGGATTTCAATGCTTAATCAGGGCTTATCCTGAATAGCAAGCAATTGGAAATCGCATGTTATTGGCTAGAAACATTTGACTTTATTACAAACAACAATTTGTTGCTACTTCCATTGCTTATTCCGGGTTTAATCCATATAAACAACAAAAGCAACTTTAACTCCTTCAGGTGCAGCTCCTGTCCAGTCGGGACATTCCCATTTAATTTCAAGATAATCACCTTGGCTAACTGCTTGGGCTAAGCCGGTATTGCTTACTAAACTTAGGGCAGTATTATTCGCGACAGTTCCTAAATTAACAAATATCGTATTATTAATCTTCAAGAAAATTGTTGAAAGATCGCCGCCGGCTGCCGTTATGCCATTTACAAAATAAACGTAAACAGCTTTTACAATCCCAGATTTTGGAATAAATACTTTATTAATATTTGCTGTTGTGCCTGTAATTTGCGGAATTGCACCAATATAATAATCATCATCGTCAATTGGCGTAATATCATTTTAAACCCCTTGTAAAGTTATTCCCAAAGATAGATTTGAAGTTTTAGTTTTATCAATTGTTCCCGCCGATGCATCATAAATGGCAACATAATCTGCATTTCTGTCAACATTAGTTTCTTCCGTAAGCCCGTTAATATCCATGGCAAGTATATCTGAGCTGAGAGATAATCCGGAACCTAATGTACCTGAGATTAAATTTTTAGAGGAATTTAAAACAGCAATTCTGGAAGCTGTTTGTTTGTTGAAAGTAACCTGGCCGGCATCTAGTGTAAGCACATCGTCAATGGAAGTTCCTGCACTATTATAGACTCCGAAATGCAATCCGCCTTTACTTGGGTTTGCAGTGCGCACAAAACTGATATATCCTCCGATGGTACTTTTTGTATTATCAACCCCAAAACCTATAGAAGCTGATTCGCCATTGGTATCTGAATGATGTTGAACTGTGCTTTGGTAATTCACCCAACTAGTGTTTCCATCGGAATAGTCCTGAATGCCAACAACTTTAAATTGAGGATTAATCATATCGTTTGCACTGTCGCCCACTATGAAATGATTTTGAATAAAAGAAACGCCATTAGACCTCAACTTTATGGTGGTAATGTTGTCGCCATCGATTAAACCCCAATTGATATCGCTATCCTGAAAGTCGATCAACAAAGAAATCGGATTAGATCCACCCATTCCCGGTCTTCGATGTGTATAATATTATCCGGTTGTTGATGGTGCTATCATATCAAATAAATATGATGGAGCGGAATTATTTATACCAATTCTGCCATTTGTTGCATCGTAAACAAAACCGCTTGTTTCGAGCGCAAAAGTGTTACCTGAGGTTCCTGAAATCGCCAAGCTTGTTGTAAATGTTTTCGCTCCACCGATTGAAGTTTGATTTTCGGTTGTATTCACTGCAAATGGTATATCGGTAGTTTCCAATAACCTAAATGTAGGGGGTTGGTCTCCTCCAGAAACGGGGCCAATAAATACTGCCTTAGAAACTTGACCAATAGGGGTAAATTGAAGAGTAACATTGCCTGTTGCATAGGTGGAAGGCGATGCAGTAAATAGATAGTCCAAATTTAAAGATTTGAATTGGTCAACTTGGGCGTTCAAGATAACCTGAAACAATAATAAAATTGCAATTAATATCGTTTTCATATTGTTTAAATATTAGGTTTAAGAAATTATTGCAATACATAAATAATTTGACTTAGGTAAATATTATTAATGTAAATTGCTACTTCTGCCATTACATTGAATGAAAAGGGTAAGCAAATAATTAATTTTTCATTGGGTTCAAACTTTTTAGAATAAACTATTTCCCCCATCAAATTAAAAACCTTAATAAGCAAAGAACTCGAGTATAAATTTTGCATTACAATTTCAAATTCTCCAATATTTGGGTTGGGAAAAAGTTGAAACTTTTCAACAGGCAAATCAACTATGCCATTAAACCCTTCGTCGATTATATCATTGCAATTATCATCCAAAGTGTTTTGGATTTCAACTGCTCCAGGATATATATTCGGGTTTGAATCATCGCAGTCTGTAGAATCAATAACAAATCCAAAAATCTCACTTAAACAAGTGAGAGTATCTATTAACAAATTTCCATAATTATCATTGTCGTCATCATTAAATAATTTAAATTCCGTGAGTCCTTCATCAATAAAAACATTACAATTATCATCTATTGTATTACAAATCTCAATTCCTCCAGGATGTATCATATTATTGGTATCATCACAATCTGTGCTGTCAACAGAATAACCGGAAGGTAGGACGTTAATACAAGAAGTTAACTGCAAAAGAATATTGCCAAAGCCATCATTATCATCATCTAAATAATAATTATAAAAGGATAGGCCATCATCAATAAAAAAATTACAATTGTCATCAATTCCATTACAAATTTCTGATGTCCCTGGATAGATTTCCGCATTTGTATCATCACAATCCCATACATTTGTTACATACCCTTCTATTGGAACACGCGCTAAGATAGTATCTAAGTAGCTGCCAAAACCGTCCTCGTCATTATCAATATAATATGTTACAGGAGATATGCAAACTTCAGGATAGAGTTTAATCACCCAATAATCGCTATTGCCTATATTATCTTCAGTTTTATTTCCTGAAATTTCCGAATTTGAGTAACCACCTACAATAAAACCGCCTTCAAAGGTCTGCATAATTGCAGTTAAAAAATCAACAGAACTGCCGCCAATAGTTTTTTGCCAAATAATATTTCCAAAACTATCGACCTTAACTATCCAATAATCATCCTGCCCGAAATTAGTTTCGGTTTTGGCTCCAGAGATACCGGAAAGTGAAGAACCTGCTAAAATATAACCTCCATTAAAGGTTAGTTGAATACTGGATAAGTCGTCATAGGAATCCCCTCCGATTGTATTTTGCCATTCAATATTGCCTACAGAGTCCAGTTTTACTACCCAAAAATCATTACGACCTAATATACCTATGGTCGATTCAGTTTTATCTCCTGAAATATTTGAAAATGAAGAGCCTCCAATAATAAAACCTTTGTCAGGAGTTTGCTGAAGGCTTGTTAATATATCATCGAAATTACCGCCGATGGTTTTTTGCCAATGAATGTTACCTAAACTATCAAGTTTAATTACCTAATAATCCTCGCTACCATTTCCGATTTCATTTTTGTCTCCCGTATTAGTAGAATTAGAATATCCACCTAAAATAAAACCACTATCTGTCGTCTGTTGAACAGATTGGAGATTGTCCATCAAACTTCCACCAATAGTATTCTGCCATTCAATTTCAGGAGCTTGGGACAGGCCGACAAAAACATTTGAAAGAAGGAAAATAAATATGGTTAACCCTTTCATTATCTGGTTGATTAATACCAAATTTAATGATGTTTTCCGGTTTTTAATCTAACATGCCAGGGGGCTTCAATTTAAATTCAAAAAAACGTTATAATTATTGACAAAATCTTACTAAAAAGGAGGTTCAACCATCTGGTTGTTTGGAAAACGATTTATTACTAAAAAGATGCATTTAACAGAAATTCAGATACAAATTTTATGTAACTCTTTCACTCTCTATACCAATTGGTTCGATAATGGACTCTTTAGGGCTACTAACATTTATAAAAAGACCAATTGGCATTTTAGTTATACCCAACTATAAACAAAAAAGCCCCCGATTGCTCAGAGGCTGTACCCGGGGCGGGAATTGAACCCGCACGAGCATTGCTGCCCACAGGATTTTAA
>CAZXBG010000221.1:0-4385 GCA_964638865.1 uncultured Chitinophagales bacterium
CACTCGCTGCAGGGCGAGGGTTGTGGATGGGTGGAGGTTATTACTACGTGTTGAAAGTTAATCTATAGAGGTTACAGAGTTGCTGCGGTAATTTTATGGGGGAAACACTTGGGGGGGAATCAGTTGGGATTTACACTAAAAAATTTTCTGTAAAACTTTTTGAAGATATTAAGGCCCTCTCCTTTTTTTCCTGCTACAAGATCTTCCTGCACTACAATATTGGAAGTAGAATTATCGGTGTTTTCTGCAATGGTGATTTTGGGAGCTGCATTTTCATTTGCAAAACCAGTATTTGCATTTGAGGTTTGATGTATGTAGGTGCTTTGGGTGGTATTTGTTGAGGATGTTATTCCGAATTGTTTTACGTGCATTTCTACCTCAAAAACCATAGGATGCATGCGCATGGATTGTGCTTTGATATTTGTTACCAGCAACACAGCCGCAATCATCATTAATATTTTCATATTGTTACAATTTAGAATTATAACGAAGTTTAGAATACAAAATTATTCCACAATTGAATGCATGCCGTTAAATACTTCAAATTTGACAAATTGATGATGTTTGCCACACAGGCATTTTTTGTTGTAACGTTTAGGATTTTCCTGTATTTACGCCGCATTAAGGATTGTAGCGGAAAGCCCACAGCGATCCCGATTTTTATCGGGAGAGCGAGGACTTGCAGCGAAAAGCCTGACCCCGAGCAGCGAGGGGGAATGCCCAGAACCCTTTGATAAAACCTCTTTAAAAACGTTATATTTGCGGCACAAAAAAAACGAAAAGATGAATCTGCACGAATACCAGGGAAAGGAACTTATAAAACGATTTGGAGTAAAAATTCAGGAGGGAATTCCTGTTGATTCGCCGGAACAGGCTGTGGAGGCTGCGAGGCAGTTGCAGGTGGAAACGGGCACAAATATTTGGATAGTAAAGGCACAGATTCACGCCGGTGGTCGCGGAAAGGCGGGTGGAGTAAAGGTTGCCAAATCGCTGGATGAGGTGTATGAAAAAGCGCAGAAAATTTTGGGTGCAACGTTGGTTACTCCTCAAACAGGAACTGCGGGAAAGTTAGTGCGCAAGGTTTTGATTGCCCAGGATGTGTATTATGCCGGAGCAACGGAGACGAAAGAATTTTATTTGAGCGTGTTGCTCGATCGCGACAAGGGAAAAAATGTGATCGTATATTCCATGGAAGGCGGAATGGATATAGAGGAAGTTGCGGAACATCACCCCGAAAAATTGCACAAAGAATGGATAGATGTTACTGTTGGAATTATGCCATTTCAGGCGCGCAGAATCGCGTTTAATTTATTATTAAGCGGAGATGCATTTAAAGACATGGTAAAATTTGTAACAAATATTTATAATGCCTATGTTGGAAATGACTGTTCGCTTTTGGAAATAAATCCGGTTTTAAAAACATCGGATAATAAAATAATTGCCGTTGATGCGAAATGTGTGGTAGATGGAAATGCGCTTTATCGGCATGCAGATATTGCAGGTATGCGCGATATCAACGAAGAAAATGCAACGGAAGTGGAAGCCGGTGCTGCGGGATTAAATTTTGTGAAGTTAGATGGCAACGTTGGTTGTATGGTAAATGGTGCAGGATTGGCAATGGCAACAATGGATATTATTAAATCGAGTGGTGGAAGTCCCGCAAACTTTTTGGATGTTGGCGGAACTGCAGATGCAAAGCGCGTGGAAATTGCATTTAAAATAATATTAAAAGATCCGAACGTAAAAGCCATTCTGGTAAATATTTTTGGTGGAATTGTGCGGTGCGATCGCGTTGCTCAGGGAATTATTGATGCTTATAAAAATATTGGAAATATTCCGGTGCCTATTATTGTTCGCCTTCAGGGAACAAATGCGGTGGAAGCAAAACAAATGATTGACGAAAGTGGGTTGAAAGTGCAGAGTGCGATTTTGCTGCAGGAGGCTGCGGATTTGGTGAAAGAGGCTGTGGGGCCCCCAGCCCCATAGGGGAGTTTGCATTTTTGTTGGTTGAAAATAGAAAGGTATTCAAATTGCAATTTGCTCACTACGTGCCTGCCCCATAGGGGAGTTTGCATTTTAGTTAGTTGAAAATGGAAAGGTATTCAAATTGCAATTTGCTCACTATGTGCCTGCCCCATAGGGGAGTTTGCATTTTAGTTGGTTGGGAAAGGGGTAGCGGGACAAGGGATTGTTTTTCGAAAGTTGGGGCGTTTGATTCCTTTTCCTTAAATAGAATTAGCGGTTAATATTTGTTACAATGGTTTGCAAATGTTCCATAATTAGTATCTGTTACATGTTTGTTATTTTTTGATTATTATTAATTATTTTTCCTTCGTTATTCATTATTCCTTGTTCAATATTCGATATTTATTAGGTCTTTTCATCATTCCATTTTGTTTTACTGATATGAAAATTTTTACGGCGTAAATCCGATCAATGTTCTTTATTCCTTCTTCAATATTCGATATTTTATTAGGATCACACTAAGCGTAATTGCACAAACTCTGTTTATACTTTTCGCGCTAAAATTCCCATTAATATTTTTTATTTCTTGCTTACTATTTTAACACTATTTGTTTTTTTCAATTCTCATTTATGATTCCCCTCTCCCCTCTTGAAAACTGCAAATTATTTAGGCACATCACTTTGTCCCCTCTCCCACCCTCGGTCCTGCTTTTCGCTAAACTCCTCGTTGGTGTTTTAATTAAAAAGTGAAGCATTACGTAACTGCGGGGTATCGCTACAATCAGGTGCAGAAAGCGGGCGCGGCTGCATGCGCGGGGCTACTCGGGCATCAAGCTTCGCAGTATAATTTTTTAAACACCGGATTTTTGTCACAATAACACAATAAAACCAACATTTTTCTTCCAAACACCATTGATCCGATAAAAATGTGATTTGTATTCCGAAAAAATAGGTATATTCGTAAATCAAAATGTTTGCTGCTTTTAAAAAACACCCTCTGATTGCAACCCAATTAACTATCATAGGAAATATTTTTAAGTCAAACTTCTCTTGTATTGAGGAATAAGTAAGCATGTTAAGCTACATTTTTGGGAGAGGTAAGCTAACCTTTACATAAAGTTTCCGGAAAAAACAGATAGGGAAACCCTGTAACATTCTCTAACAATTTAGCCTAACAATTTTTACCGGGGTTTTACCAAGCGCTCATACCACCGTGTGAGTGAGGAACACGAAGTGCGCTTGAAGATGAAAGAAAATTGATTTGCATGGATTTATATTTTGAGGTTGAAGGCATTACCCATAAAAAGGAAAAGAGGTTGAAGGTAATTTTTGATTTCGACAAGGAAAAGAATATATTTTTGAAAAGCATTCCCGGCGCGCGCTGGAGTAGCACTTTAAAGGCATGGCACGTGCCTGATACTATTGAAACCAGGCAATTGTTCAGGCTGAAACCGCCGGAAGAGGATATTTGGAGTGCAGAAAAGCTACTACAGATGGAACAATTTAGCAAATGGCTGAAGTCGAAACGCTACAGCGAAAACACCATAAAAACTTATACTGATGCATTAAAAGTATTTATTCATTTTTTTAAACACAAACAAATTGCAGAAATTAGCAATGAAGATTTGATTACTTTTAATAATGAATATATTTTAAGAAAACAATATTCCGCTTCTTACCAGAATCAAGTTGTAAATGCAATAAAATTATTTTTTAAAACTTCAGAACAAAAAATTCTGGATCCGGCATTGGTGCACCGTCCGAGAAGGGAACATACCCTTCCTAATGTTTTGAGCAAAGAGGAAGTAAAATTGATTTTGGAGGCACACCACAATATTAAACATAAAATTATGCTTTCGCTTCTTTATGCATGTGGTCTTCGCTGTGGCGAATTATTAGCCTTAAAACCGGAACATGTGGATAGTAAACGGCAGGTGCTTATTATAAAACAGTCGAAAGGGAAAAAAGACAGAATTGTACCTTTAAGTTTAAAAATTATTGATATCTTGCGCGAGTATTATCAATTGTATAAACCGACAACCTATTTATTTGAAGGTCAAACTAAAGGTGCACCCTATAGCGATAGAAGTTTACAATTAATTTTAAAACAGGCGCTTGAAAAGGCTGGTATTAACAAACCTGTAACACTGCATTGGCTCCGACATAGTTATGCAACACATTTGTTGGAGAGTGGCACCAATTTGCGTTATATACAAGAGATTTTGGGCCATAAAAGCAGCAAAACAACGGAAATATATACCCATGTAAGCACCTATAACATTCAAAATATTAAATCACCATTTGATACCTTATAGTATAAACGCAGATGAATTACATTCTAAAAAAACGCTACAAACTAGCGCTTTTACCTGAGAATTTGGTTGTATAAGCGAAATAAAGTAGCGGGTATATGTAAGTTA
>CAZXBG010000222.1:0-4310 GCA_964638865.1 uncultured Chitinophagales bacterium
TTGATGGAAGTTTAAAAAAAGGCAACAAACAAGCCCAAATCGATCTCATAAATGAAATACTCAGTTGGGCAGAAATAAAAAATGCAAATAAAATTTTAGATGCAGGATGCGGAGTTGGTGGCAGTGCCCGATATCTTGCAAAAAAATTCAATGCAAATGTTTTGGGGGTAACACTCAGCAATGTACAAGCTGATGAAGCAGAAAAATATACTAAGTTAGCAGAATTGGAAAATACTGTACAAATTCTGGTTAAGGATATGCTCACCCTTGAAAAAAAAGACGGCACTTATGATCTAATATGGTCGCTAGAAAGTGCTGAACACATTCCGGATAAAAAAGGGATGTTACAATTATTTTATTCATTGCTGGAACCACAGGGAAAGTGTGTAATTATTACCTGGTGTACCAGTTCATCCTATGGAAATCTGACAGAAAAACAACAAAATCTGATACAAAACATTGAAAAATTATATCATTTACCCCCCATGATATCATTACACGAATACACCATTCTTATGAAAGAATCCGGTTTTATTAATGTGCACTCTTCTGATTGGAGCGCTGCAGTTGCTCCCTTTTGGAATGCTGTGCTCAGAACAGCAATCTCGTGGAAAGGTATATTTGGATTAATTCGGGCAGGCGTAACAACAATTAAAGGTGCTTGGGCAATGCAATTTATGAAAAAAGGGTTTCGTGATGGCACCATCAAATTTATTGTAATACAAGGTCAAAAAATATGAATTTCTTCAAAAACTTTATCCTATATTCCCGATTGCATACAATTATAGGTACAACAATTAGTGTTAGTGCATTATACATTATATCCATTTCAATTTCACTGGAACCTGTGGAGTATCATATCGCTGGTTTTATTTTAACACTTATCAGCTGCTTGGGTGCAAATATTTATATTGTTGGTTTAAATCAGATAACCGATATTGAAATTGATAAAATAAATAAACCTTATCTGCCGTTGGCTTCAGGTGCATATACTTTAAAAATGGCATATGTTATTAATACAATTGCCCTTTTAATTTCATTAAGCATTGCATTTTATTTAGGGAAATTTTTATTAATTACGGTTTTATCCAGCTTACTCTTGGGCACTATTTATTCCTTACCTCCATTCCGATTAAAACGTTATTATTTTTGGGCTGCATTTTGTATCATAGCGGTAAGAGGTATCTTAGTCAATATATTTTTATTTTTACATTTGCATACCATGGTTTTAGGTTATTACCATTTACCTTTAAGTATTCGTTTGCTCACTGCAGCAATTTTAATTTACAGCATTATTATCGCATTGTTTAAAGATATTCCCGACATGGCAGGAGACCATAAATTCAATATTCAAACTTTGTCTTTAAGGCTTGGATCGAAAACTGTGTTTATACTAGGAAATTCATTATTGGCTTTCCTATTCTTATTCCTCGTCATCATTCCCTTTTTTGTCCCATTTGATTTAAATAAACCCATTTTTATTATAATGCATATTCTAATGTTGGTAGTTTTATTAATTGCGGCCTTCAAAACAGATGTTAAAAACAAAGGCTCCATATCGAAATATTATCAATTTATCTGGGCCCTGTTTTTCACGGAATATATTGTGTTTGCGCTTGCTGCACTGGGCTCCTGAGGTCAAATTTATGCACTTCTTGAATATTTGAGGACATTTTATACCTTTGAGAAAAAAAGTTGCGTAATATCATTATAATTTTTCTCATAATAATTACACCGGTTTACGTTTCGGGACAATCCAGCTTCGCCACTGCAGTGGAATACAATGATTATATTGTCAGCAAACAAACAAATATTGGAAGTGCCATTAACACCCTAATTGGAAATATAGACTTAGATTGTGCAACAGTAATGTATTATTACCATTCGGGTCTTGGCACAACTAAAGTCAGCATGGAAAATATTAAAAAATTAAAGGTTGATTTTTTTAAAAAGATTTTTTAAAAAATATATAAATAAAAAATTTATGCGTCGCAGAAAATTTGTAAAAACAATTGGAACATTAATTCCTGGTGCGTTGATGATCCCTTCTTTTTTATCTGCTAAACCTTTGCCAAAAATCAGCAGTGGAACAGTAATAATTGTAGGTGCCGGTGCAGCAGGATTATATGCCGCTAAAACACTCAAGGAAGCAGGAATTAACGTAATAATTCTAGAGGCTTCAACTACGCATGGCGGGCGTGTAAGACCAATAGCAGGGTTTGCAGATTTTAATGTTGAGGCTGGTGCCGAATTTGTTCATGGTAAAGGAAATATTGCTGGAGATCCTCCCTCCTTTTTATGGAGCAGTATTAATGCATATGACCCTTCACTTTTATTAGAATATGGAGGATATAAAGAATTATATCAAATTGGGACCGGGTACGAAACCGACCCTCCATATTGGAATGCTGAACTAGAAAATGCCTGGCAGTTTTATTTAAACATGTATAGTTATGCCGGAGATGATATATTGATGAGTGAGCATTTAGCTGTTGAATATGGCATTGATGAAGCACATCCCTATTGGCATATTTATGATGCATGGATAGGTTCTGAATTTGGGACTTCTATAAAACGTATCGGAATGAAAAGTATAGCAATTAGTGAAAATCTATGGCTTACAGGTGATCAGGATTTTTTGTTGGATACTTCTTATTTACCATTACTGGAAACATTATTTTTTGCACCGGTTTTGGGAGATATTCAATATAATAAAATTGTTACTTCAATAACATATAGTGCAACCAGTGTAAGCGTAAATTGCGGAGATGGTTCCATATTTACGGGTGATAAAGCGCTTGTTACAGTTCCACTTACTATTTTAAAAGAAAACAGTATTTTGTTTGATCCTGTTTTACCAACTGAAAAAATAAGTGCTATAGAAACAATTGGAATGGGTGCGGGAATGAAATTGATCCTGAAATTTTCGCAAACATTTTGGACTGATGAAATTCAGGGCATGACTATGGAAGGATACACTTCTTATATATGGAGTCCCGGATTGGGGAAAACAGGCGCTACCAATAACGTCCTGATCTGTTTCATTATGGGCGAAAATGCCGAATATATGAGTAGTATTGATGCGGGTGCTGTTGATGTTGCACTAGCGGAATTAGATTTATTATTTGGCGGCGCGGCAAGTTTATATTTCATGGAAAGCAGCATACAGGACTGGAGTTTAGAACCGTTTATAAAAGGTGCCTATTCATTTCCGTCTCCGGGAACATATACTTCGGAAACTGAAAGTTGCAGACTGGATCTTGCAGCACCGGTCAATTGTGCTTTGTTTTTCGCAGGGGAAGCAACCAATAATTATCATCCAGCAACAGTGCATGGTGCATTAGAAAGCGGCGCAAGAGCAGCTGCCGAAATTATTGAATGCCTTTCGGTTGGCACAAATGAAACTTTAGTTTCGGATTTTGTTCATTTATATGCTGAAAATTCTGTGGTATACTTTGAATTAAATACACTGAGGATCTGCAACGCACGTTTTTCAGTTTATAATTTATCCGGCAGTAAGGTTGTCCAATTGTTTTATGATAAAATTCCTGCAGGAAAAAACACATGGTCATTTTCTGTATCTGATTTGGCGAAAGGCAATTATATACTTGAAGCTATTTTAGAGGATGTAGTTTATACACAGCAGGTATCAATTCAATTTTGATAATAATAATTAATTAATCTAAATAATTCCTCCTCTACCCTATGGATGAATACGGTCAAAAATATATTGATTCCCGAAAAGAAATAGACCCTCGTGAGGTATTACTTTTTAAGGTAGAAAACAAGGTGAAAAATGCTAAAATGTGGTTAATTATTGTTGGCATTTTTACGGTAGCCCTGGCACTCTATTATTATTTTTTTCGATATGACCAACAAAATTTACTTTCTACAGGTATAGATTGTTTTATAGGGATACTTTTTATTGGATTGGCATTTTGGGTAAATAAAAAACCGTATATGGCAGTATTATCCGGATTAATTTTATACATTTCTTTAATAGTTATCGCTGGCATTTCAGATCCATCCACTATTACATCCGGTTGGTTATTCAGGGTAATAATTATTGTTGCATTATGGAGTGGACTTACTGCTGCAAAACAGGCAGAATCACTCCGACGAGAATTAGGTATAATGGATGCCGAAAAGGATGAGGATATGCCTATGGATATGCTCAATTAATATCCTATTGCAAGCCCTTTTTTAAATCTTGCCAAAGTCTTGTTGCAATTAAATCATAATGGAATTAAAAAAGTGTTAAATACAACCTGTAACCATTCGGTTACTTATAGGTATTGTAAATAAAAAGG
>CAZXBG010000223.1:0-4294 GCA_964638865.1 uncultured Chitinophagales bacterium
AGTAAAATCCAAATTATATTTTAAAATTAAATTCTATACCACCCCAAAAAAGGCGATTTGGCTCTATTATGGAAGAAAAAATATCACCCTTTCAATTCCGCTGATCAACTCCCAATCCCAATTTATTTCTCAGGGTATCCAAAAAATTCTGTTCGTTTGGGCGAATTAGGATAACGGTAAAATCTTCTTTGCGGACCGCGAGTTGAACTGTGGCATCTACGGTTTCGAAACGACTGTCGAGCGTTACTAAAAAGTGTTCGCTGCGGCCTTCAATTTCGAAACTGATGACAGATGCATCAGAAACAATAATTGGCCTGATATTGAGATTATGAGGCGCCACAGGGGTTATTACAAAGTTTTCGGAGGATGGAAAAATAATTGGACCACCACAACTTAAAGAATATCCTGTTGAACCAGTTGGCGTTGAAATGATGAGACCATCTGCCCAATAACTCATCAAAAATTCACCATTGATATACGTGTGAATGGTGATCATTGCAGAACTATCTTTTTTATGGATAGTAAATTCGTTGAGTGCAAAATTATTGCCTTTAAATAAACCGGGGATATTAGAATCGAGATGAATTAATGTGCGTTCATCGCGGGAGATTGTTCCTTGTTCGAGCGCATCTATACAGGAGGCAATTTCATCTTTACCAATACTTGCTAAAAATCCTAATCTTCCAATATTAATTCCAACGATAGGAATATGTGTATCCCGAACAATTGTAATGGTATCTAATAAAGTTCCGTCGCCACCAACTGAAAAAATATAATCTATTATTTTAATAATATCATGATCTTTCTCGGTAAAAAATTCGGGCGGTTTTTTAAAATTGATATTATTAATGAGGTGCGGATAATAATCTTTATGAATAAAATATCTGATATTGCGATCGGATAACAGATCGAATAATTGTTGCACGTATGGAAGTGCATCTTTTTTAATTAATCGTCCGTAAATTGCAATGGTCATGATTAATATTATATATTGAGATAATTCATCAGAGAATCGTAACGGTCCTTAATAATTTCGCCCATATCGGATTCCTGAAAAAATGCTTTCACCGAATATTCATACCGTTCAAAAGTAGCTACTATATGTTTTATTTCGGTGCTGTCCACTTTTAATGTTACGGTATGTTTTCCGCTATCCGCATCTACATTAAAATATAAACTTAAAATATGTGCGCCGTTACTTTCCACAATTCTCGCAATATCACTCAGCACATAATCTGTTTTATTCATTAATTCTAAAATAATTACACCACCCGGTTCGCTTATGGCAGTCATTTTTGCAAAATTGAATAACAAACTCTGCAGTGTAATTAATCCGAGATAATTTTGTTTGCTGTCAACAACAGGAATTATGGAAGATTTTAATCCTGCGGCAACACGCAATACTTCGTAAATATGTTCTGTATCTTTTACGAAGGGTTTGTATAAATTTTTGAGAAATTTTCCGAGTTGTTCGTGGGTATTATTAAAATCGAGAATATCATCCTCACTCACAAGGCCCATATATTTTTTATTCTCAACAAGCGGAAGATGTGTGAGTTTAAATTCATACATCCACTCTATTGCCTTATCTCCTGTATCTTTTATTTTAAGAGGAGGAACATTTTCGGATATGATATCTTTTGCAAGCACTTTATTTTATTTCTTCAAGGAATTCGCTCAAATACTGATTAAATTCCTCCGGTTGTTCCATCATTGGTGCGTGACCACATTTATCGATGAATAATAATTTTGAATTTGGTATTAGTTTATGAAACTCCTCCCCAACAAAAGGCGGAGTGATGGTATCATTATTACCCCATATCAGCAATGTTGGTGCCGTAATTTTGGCCACTTCTTCTGCCAGATTCTGACGAATTGCACTTTTTGCCGTTGTGAGTACTCTTATCACCTTGTTTCTGTCGTTCACTATATCAAATAACTCATCTACCAGCTCTTTAGTTGCAAATGCAGGGTTATGGAAAGTAAGTTCTGCCTTTTTCTTGATGTATTCGTAATCGCCGCGTTTAGGATAACTATCGCCCATGGCGCTTTCAAACAATCCTGAACTTCCGGTAAGCACTACCCCTTTAATTTTTTCGGGATTGTGCAAAGCGTAGATGAGTGCAATATGTCCGCCAAGAGAATTGCCCATTACAATAACCTTGTTGTAATTTTTCCAGGCGACAAAACGCTCTACATAATCAACAAAACCACCTACTGTAGACTCTTCCAATGGCAGCTCGTATAATGGAAGTATTGGAATTACCACCTTGTGTGTGGCCTTGAAATGCTCTATTATATCGAAAAAATTACTCAGCGCCCCAAATAAACCATGCAAAAGCAATAGCACATCGCCTTCGCCTTCTTCAACATATTTAAAACCGTTTTCTTCTGTTATCGTGTGGTCCATACCCATCAGTGAGTTACAAAAATATGAATTTTGGATTGTTTAATACGTTTTGATTTCGGAAATCAGGAATTCAGGGTGCCGAACCAGTTGCTAAGCATGGTAAAACCTGTGGTAGTAAGTATGGATTCAGGGTGGAATTGCAGCCCATATAAAGGCAATTCATGGTGTTTGAGTGCCATAGGCTCGTTGCCGATCACGGTAGAGGCAATAATTTTTAAAGAGGAAGGAATATTTTCAATATTGAGAGAGTGATAACGCATAACTTCTGTTTCAACAGGAATATTTTCAAAAATTGGATCCTTTTCTAAATAAATTTTAGATGTTTTACCATGAAAAGGAAGAGCGGAGTGGATCAGTTTAGCTCCAAAATATTGTCCCAAAGCCTGATATCCGAGGCAAATTCCGAGAATAGGGATGATTTGGTGAAATTGATGAATAGTTGGGAGCGTAATTCCTGCATCATTTGGTGTTTTAGGGCCGGGGGAAATTACAATGGCTTGGGGGGATAAAGTTTTAATTTCCTCAACAGAAATTTCATCATTTCTTTTTACGGTTACTTCTGCACCGAGTTGCGATAAATAATCGTAAAGATTGTAGGTGAAAGAATCGTAATTATCGAGAAGAAGGATCATTCTGCATTTTCTTTTGTTTCAGAAATTTCCAGATCTTTAAACCATTGTTGCAGGGAGTTAAAGATATTTTTTACAGGAGGAATTACCTTTCCAATTGTTTCTATTGTTTTTGGTGCAAAGGGTTCTGCTTTTTCGTAAACAACAGATTCATTTTTTAATTCCAGCGACAATAAACCTGCATTATTGCTGTAAAATAAAATGGTAGAAAAAAGCATAATCCAAATTACGCTCCAGATAATTGCACCTGCAATCTGATTGATAAAATTTAATTTCAGCAATTTAAAAAATCCCTCCAACATATTTTCCAACAACCGGAATAAAAGATAAATACCAATAAAAACCACCATAAATGAAATCATCGGCAGATACTTCGAGGAAATATTAAACCATTTATCGATATAAATTGCAGTTAATTCACTTAAATATACTGCAGCCATTATTCCGATAACAATTGCGAGCAGTGAAACAACAGAGTGAATTAATCCCTTCCTATATCCGTGAATAAAGGCGAGCAGTAATAGTATGGCAAATACAATATCTAATATCACTTATAAAAAATTAAACGATTAGTGTGGAAATATAATTTTATGGACAAAATATTAATCTCCGCTTAACATTGCTTTTACCATTGCAGACACTGCTTTGCCATCTGCTTTACCTGCAAGTTGTTTTGTTGCGGCTCCCATTATTTTTCCTATGTGCTGAGGACCCGTTGCACCCATTGTTGCGATAATGGTATTCAGAATTGCGCGCAATTCATCTTCACTCATTTGTGCCGGAAGAAATTTTTCTATTACGGCAATTTCTTCTGCTTCCACTTCCGCGAGTTCGGGCCTGTTTTGCTGGGTATAAATGTCGAAACTTTCTTTGCGTTGTTTTAATAATTTCTGCAATACCTGCATTTCTTTTTCATCGCTTAATTTATCTCCGGCACCTTTTTCGGTTTTGGCAAGCAAAAGAGCAGATTTAACGCCGCGCAATGCACGTAATCGGCCCTCTTCCCTGTTTTTCATTGCAGATTTGATATCTTCATTTACCTGATCGAATATAGTCATATTGTTCGTTTTAAAAGTGCAAATTTCGTGAATTTAATGGATTTGGAGAAAAAAAGTTTAAATTCAATTCGAAATTTTACCAATCATTGGTGAATCGTGAAACGAGAATCGTAAATTCGTTGCACTCAGTCAATAGTCAGAATTAATATTATTCGGCCGTCGAGGATCAATCTCATTACTCATAACTCATTACTCAT
>CAZXBG010000224.1:0-4282 GCA_964638865.1 uncultured Chitinophagales bacterium
CATCGTGCCACCAACTTCCTTCCATTGATTTACTTGGTACGGATAATCTACTTTAGATTTAATCATAATGCAAAGAGAACGCAAGAGGATTAATTTTGGAAGACGTGGTTCAACGTGCGGTTACAAAGATTTGATGTTTTCACCTAATAAAAATACGGATTTAATTGCTTATAATTTTCCCGGAATATTGAAATTAAATGAACCAGATCACGGGGTTGTCCGGGTATGTTTATTTTATATGGGCTCGGGTGAACCATGCGAAATTCATGATTTTGTAAGTTCGTTAGGAGGAATCCGGAGTCGAATAAATTGATATCGATGTTATGTGATCCTGAAGCGAATAAACTGAAGGAATGTCATTGAAATCCATAATAAAAGCATCTGGCGGAGCTTCATAATAATATGCATTTGAGAATAGGTGTCATACGAAGGGGCAAAACGAGCAGCAGTGATCTATTCATTTTTTGGACAGGGTTAAGTTGGAGTCATTAAATTCTGCAAATTGATTATATAACTGGACTAAAAAAAAATGGTTCAGATTTGTAATCTTTTTAAAGTTCGACAAAATAGAAAAGATTTTGTTTATTAAGAATAGTCTGGGACAAATTATCTGTACTGTAATTGACTTGATTTATCTGAATATCGATTAATTTATAAATAAGACCCTTGCTAAGAATAATTAATGGACCAAAATCTTCAAAGTACACTAATTGAATCCCGATATCTAACGTTTTTTTGTTTTTGGATAATTGTAAGGTATAATAAATCGTTTGTTTTTTGTCAAAGAAAATACTGTCTTGATTTTTCATTTTAATATAAATATTTTGGATGCTATCAAAATAAATTGAATCCTTATTATTTTTTAAAAAATTATTTAGTCCAATATTTTCAAATTCACCCATTTCTCGAGGTAGTTTACCTTTAGAAATGACGGTGTCTGTTAATTCGCTTGAATTTTTTAAATTATATGCTTCTTCAATGGGGTAGTATTCCCATTTTCTAATAATGGAATTTTTATGAATGTTATTGCAATCTAACAATACAATCCATGAAAACAAAATAAAAAAACTTTTATTCTTTAGTGGCAATATTAATTTCATCTTCAATTGCTTTATTGTTTTTTCGAATTTCATCTAACGTTTTCCCCGCTGTCCAAAATAAGCCCGAGCGTATTATTTTAATTTCTATAAACATAGTTGAATAAACATGCTTATTTTGATTTGCAGATATTTCAATAGATTGGGCATGATTAATTATGCTTTTTGGAATTGCAAAATTATTTTTCCCATAAGCGGAGGAAAATACGGAAATTGGATCATGGCTATATGCTGGAGTCGTACTTAGTCCTAAAAATGACTGTTCTATCAAAAATCCATGTAAGAAGGTTTCGTGAACATATGCATCAACATACATTAATCGGTTTACTCTATAACTAAATTTACCATTTGCGTATTTCGAAGTTTCAAATGAAAATGTTAGTTTTAATCTACCATTTTCGATTCTATCATCAGTTTCGGCTAATCCATTGGGATTAACATTATCTGAAACTTGGAAGGTAACATCAATTCCTACCTTACTGCTTTTTCCTTCTTCTTTTGCTGAAATATCTAAATCGATTGATAAAAATTCCCCTTTCCAAGTAAATCCTTGTTGAGCATGATCTAACAGGTATTGTTTCCCTTCCTTACTACTTGCAAATAATTCAAACTCAATGACCCTTTCTGCATAGAAGAGCTTCCCATCGTCATCTTTATCATATAGATTTCCTAAGTCAACACTATCCCCATTAATATCTTTAAAAGTAATAGGATTATTTAAAAAACAGGCATATCCACTTAAGGAAGGGATTTTAATAGGATCCAAATTCCAACGTTTTCCAATCCTTGTATCGTATTCCCAAAACTGTGCAGTATTTAAATTCCCATTTCCATAAATTTCATCTTCTTGTTCTTGTGTATTAAATCCATACCTATACCCATTTCCTGTCTCGAAATTTCTACCCACCAGCGTCATCCCAAAGGGATTGTAATTTAATCCACTTGAATCAGTTAAAGGAGTTGATGTTTTCACCTAACAAAAATACGGATTAATTGCTTAAAATTGAAAGCATCAGCCGATTAATGCTTTTATCATTTGCACCGAACACCCTGCAGGGAAAACAAAATAACTTCCGTTGGTAAAATGATATTCAATACCAGAAGGATTTTTTTTAGGGACATCGATCCGGATAAATGCTTTGGGTTCCTGGGCAGCAGTTTCTTTTTTCTTCATGCGGCTTGCATGATACATAAATGTTTGGTAGGATATTTCTTTTTCTTTGCAATAGCCGGCCATCGTGCCACCAACTTCCTTCCATTGATTTACTTGGTACGGATAATCTACTTTATCTTTAATCATAATGCAAAGAGAAGGCAAGAGGATTAATTTTGGAAGACGTGGTTCAACGTGCGGTTACGCTAAAGAATTAAATGGAATCGATTTATAAAGCCGACCCACGTCGGTGGATAAAAATCTTTCCTCAAATAGGGTGGGACTTAATTCAAATAAAATATTTTTATAAATTTGTGATGCAAATTTTGATGCCTCAAATTTGATCACTTTGTGATTGATTTGGGGCTTTTTTTTGCACAAATAATTGTGTACATCTTTAACTGCAAGGCTTTCACATTTACAGGAATACCCTATTTAGTTCTGATTTCAAATTAATATTCTGAATAAGTATATATCAATAAAAGGTCATTTCTTCTTACTACATTCATCAACAATAAAGGTTGAATCAATTTTGCCTTCTTCATTTGTGAAAAGTTCTATGGGCAAATAAAATGACCTTTGTTTTATATATAATATATACTTTGAATTAGGCATAAAAGCGATTGAGTCATAATTTCTAAAATATGTATCATTACTTGGAAATAATGATACATATTTACTGCCAATTTGACCATTTCTTAAAGTTATTTTACCTAATAAATTGGATCTTTCCAGATCGTAGATCTCTATTTCCTTAAATGTAAAATCCGAACAGGTGCTGAGTGAATAATTAATAATATCAAATGAAAAATAACCATTCGATTTACAACTCGAACAAAAAAGAAATACACATAGGCTCCATATTTTTATTTTGGTTCTAGTCATCGCCATTATAGTGTTCTGGACTAGTGCCCGGGGCCGAAATAATTGTTTTTGTATTATCTGCAGGTGTTTCTTTAGTTCCAACGTTATAATATACTTTTGTCGGTGTTGTCGAGTTGATATATTCATCATATTTAAATTTTAACATGAAAATTTTTTGATCATCTCCCAATCATTATTCTCAAAAATATCAACAATTTTATTTTTATCAATTTTTTTGCCATTTTCATCCTCTGATTTATAATTAAAATAAATTAGGAAATCAGCCATATTACCTTCATATTTATAAGCTTCTTTTTCCATAGGGTGCTCCTCGTGAATATCCTCCATATTTGTTGTCCCTTCCTTTATAATTGTGAAAAGACCGTCCACCAAGTAGCCTTGTTCGTATTTCTGCAAATCTCCATGATAATCGTAAAGGAATTGAGAAACATGGGTTTCTTCATGAGATAACATTTCCAACCAATTCCCAACTAATTTAATTTCAGATGAGCCGGAAGTAAAATTAATATTGTAACCTAATGTTATTGCACCAAATGTTGATTTATCATATTTTGTCCATTTATCATGAATAGATTGGTTAAATACAATTTTACTATTCATAAGATCTTCTTGCGAAAACCCTGTAACCATACTTATTATGAAAAGTGCTGGTTTTGTTAAATTGCCAGTTTTGTAAACAACAGATTCCGGTTCTAACCCATCAATATCTATTGCATAAATGGGCATATTTCCTGCAAATTGATAAGGAGTATACCATGTATAAGACCTAGTCAATGGATCAACGCTTAAGAACTTTCCCAACCGTGGATTGTAAATCCTAAATCCATAGTCATATATATTTCCATCTCCATAAGTTTCGGGATCATCTTCTTTACCGTTGAAGCCATACCTATATCCACTTCCACCCTCCCAACTCCTTCCCACCATCATCATCCCGAATGTAATATAATCTTACCCTTTTTTTCAGTGAACTTTTCGTCAGCCAAAGGCATCTTTTGCTAAAATCAAAGAACGTCCTAAGGGCTAATGTAACGCCTTTTTTGGACTTTATATTTCTAAATATCACTTTTAGGGATGACAAAATTGTTCAATTACAGGGCAAACCTGTGGCCCTCAAGTGACAAAATAACTACGTTAAGCCTAAATT
>CAZXBG010000225.1:0-4270 GCA_964638865.1 uncultured Chitinophagales bacterium
ATAACCTGTGGTTCTGTCTGTTCACTCGATGAAAACCTTTTTATTATAACGTTTTTCGCCGTTCAACAGTGTTAATAAATATATACCTGATGAATAACTGCTCATATTGATTAAATCCTTTTCACTTTGTAAATATTTTCTAACAACTTCTTGTCCGTTCAAATTACAAATAATTACTTCTGTTTTTTGATAAGTTTCAGTAAGGATATAAATATCCTTACCAAAACCATAAACAGTTGCATCAAGTGTATTTTCTATGTTATTAATTCCAACATAATGTGTTGTGTCTCCAGCAACAATAGGATGATCGATTTCAGTTTCATACGCAAAGTCTTTTATTATTAATACCTCCGCACTGTCTAAAACGCTGCACCTTATCCATCCATAATGGTAATTACTTTCGCTGTCGACAAAATGCACACCCAAATAGCGGTCCTCCATGCTCGGCCACCAATATCCAGCATCTTTATCATGAACCCAGCTGGTTCCATTTCCTATATCAATTCTACTGGCCATATGCTGAACGAAACCATCTTGAAATTGCAATTCATCATTAACCAATGCCCCTGATAGAAGCGCGTATGGCCAATAATTCATATACGAAAAATATGTCGAGAATCCTATTCCTGCAATCTGATTATATTCAAATACGCTGGTAGAATTAAATAAATCAACCCTAACATCATGAAAAAAACGCAACTCAGTAATTCCTGAACTTGTTGACCATATGTAACTCCCAGAAAATTTAATAAATCTAAAATCTTCTGAACCATTATCGTCAATATCCATATGGTACTCCTCATATGATTCATCAATTACAACATCAGGAATATCCAAATATATGACTTCACTATGCGCCACAGATTTTATTGCTATGGCACTTGCCAGTAGAGAATATTCTTTCAATGAAAATCTATTTTTCATATTGTTACAGTTTTATGAATTGAGTAGTAAAATGTTGATTATTGGGCAACCTCGTTGTAACGAGGTATAACCCTGCAGGTAAACCGGAAATATCTACTCGGTCATTGTTGTGAATGCGGTAAATGCCTTTTACTGTTCCAGAGATATCGGCAATACTAATTTCTAATTCTTCATCAGTTAGGTCAGCACTAATTACCGATATTGTGCAATATTGACCGGCAGGATTAGGATAAATTGTTACTTCTGCATTTGGATAATAGGCACGGCGCTCTTCCAATGGGATATAAGATACATTCACTGGGCATTTAAAGTATCCATAGGAATAGCCATTCACACTTACACAGAGGTGCCCTGGTGGCAGATCGGTGCATTCAGGAACATTCACCACTTCTGTTATTCCGCGAATTTCAAAAGGATGAAATTCTCCGGGGTCACCGCCAGTTTCACAACCGTAACATGTATTTATTCTTGGAATGGAGGAACTTGCATTGGTATATAACACATTTTTTCCGGAACCGGAATATGGATATGTTGCATCTACCATTGATATCGTCGGATTGCCGAGGGTTACTTGCGTCGCATCCGGAAAGAGGCTCATTAGCGATGCGGGGTCAATCGTAATATTTTCGGTGCTTTCATCAACATTGCTGTAAAACCCAACTACAAATTGTTTGTCGGGAGTAATAAACATAGTAGGCGGCTGATTTATGTTTTTCTTTGCAGTTTTTGAAGTGGTGCTTTTCAAATATTGCAGATGTTCCTTAGAAATAATACTCAATAAATAGTAGGTCCAATAGGTAGTGCGTTTCAGATAATATGGTTCACCACCAGTAGAAACGCTGATACTGGATAAATAATCATCGTCCCCGCAATCTGTTTCCACCAATAGTTTCTCCCAGCCGCCTGCACCCAAACTATGCAAATGTGCATAGGTAAAAAAACCAGATCTAAAATTCGGATTGAAATTTAATTTTACATCCTTTAAAAACCATTCTTGAAGTAGATATCCCTGAACAAAGGTGTTGTCGTAAATACTCCAGAGATTTTTAAGAAGAGGATTAAGTTCGATAATTTCAGTACAATTGGGATTCGAATAGTTTTCAGCATTATTATTATTCTTCCAATTTTTTTCGGTTTCCCATAATTCTTTTTTTGCCGCAGATGTTAAATCAAAATGCAACACATCATTCAAATGAATATAATTGGCCACAAATCGGGTTTTCAAAAAGACATTAATATTTCCCGTTTGCGGAATTTCTGTTCCCGTACAGAAATCTAAAGCGGGGTATCCCATTATGGCATCAAATGCTGTTTTAAGTCTGGAGTCATATTCGTCGTCCTGCCACTTGTCAGATGCAAAATCATTGCAGGTTTCAATTTCGCAGTCCGGTAAACCAGATGATGGATAAGAAGTGCAAAGATAATGCAATGGAATACCGCCCCAGTTGTCGTTGGTAGGTGGGTAATATGGATGGAGAATTACTGCGTCAAATTTAAAAATATTGGTATGCGGAAATTTAATTGTATAATAATCACCCACTGTTTCCCAATCATCAGCAATTTTGCAAGTTGGGCAAGTGCCCCCGCCAGTTGGAATGTTTAAACCAAAAGGATCGTCATCAGACTGGACAATTACCGGAATACCCACTTTGGGAGCAGGTGTAATATTCAGTTTCATTTCCGCAAGGTAATTATGATCTAAATAAGTCTTGTCTTCCAACTGCTCGGTAGTATAATCGCCCACAGGAAAATCCGGATTATTGAGGTCGCCGTATACATAATCATAATATTTACTCGTCCAATCGGTGTCCGGGTCATTTCCGTCTATGTAATTCCAATAGTCGGCAAATGTTTCAAATCCCATCATGTCTATTCCCCAGGCATAAAACACTTCATTGCCCATTTCAACGCCTGTAACATTTACACTCGTTATTCCGTTGCCACCTTCAGCCACCGGTGCGTCATTTCTTAAATATTCCACCTCATCACGACATTCAGTAGCCGACATTTTGGGAATGCTTAAATCAATGATAACATCAATTTTGTAATCTCCGTCAACCAAGTGACCATCTCCAGATGGCGTATGCCAGTAATCCTCAATCATATCAACAAGCGTGATAAACTGGTCTATGTATGGTCTTACTGTGATAGGGAGTGCTTCCTGATCAATCCATTTTTTATATAAACTTTCAAATTCATCCTGGTACTCATCATTCATCCAGTTGTCACAATCATTGCAAATATATTGTGGTTTTTCGACCGTTTCACCTGCTCCATCTGTTGGGTCATTCATATCGGTTAATATCGAGGTTAAAAAAACCGGTTCATCGGCTTCTATATCGTCATCGACATCAGGATTATCGTCTGTTACATCAAAAAATCGGATAATTTCATAAATATCATAACCATAACCTTTAACAGGGTCTTTATCACCATCCCAATCTTTGTCGTATGGAACAGGATGCATCCACCGGGTATCGGCACCACCAGGGAAGCGCAGGGAGGTCGGCTTTAAATCGCGCAGAGCAAACCATGCCTGGAGATAATTTAAATCATTTTCAGAAATGTGATCAGGTGAAAAAATACCCGGAATATGTATACCAAAAAGATTTTCGTTGATGTCATAAATATTGTCACTAAGTGTAACTTTCATGGAATTTATAGTCAAGCCTAATAGCAACTGAATTTTTTCGTAGTTGCTATACCCATTAACTGTTGAATCCTCTGCAACCAAGATCAGTTTGTAGGCAATCGTATCATCTTTAGGAATAAAATAAGCAATTGTATCTGTTGCAAAATAATAGGCCACCGAGTCCACCGGCTTGGTAAAGTGTGCCGCTGTATCAGCTTCACCAATATAATAAAGTGCAACTGAATCTGCCTGAACAAAATATATAGTGGTGTCTTCCTGCAATAAAATTATACTGTCAAGTCCATCAGCATATAAATTAGCCGTATCTGTTATAACATATATTGCAGTAACAGTAATGGTGTCTGCTAAAACTGTGCTATCAGGGGGAATGGGATTCGGTTCAAAATAACTGTATCCTCTTTCATTTATATGTAAATCCGCATAAGCTTGCTGATTAAAAAAAAGCGTACACAATAATATTGCTGTAGCGATAAGAAGAAAATGTATCCTAAAATCAAGTTTGTTCAGTTTTTTCATTGGAGTGAGTTTAAAATTAAGAAATATTAGAATATTTGCGAAAGTGTGTTGCCATAAAGAGACCATCTAATGAAAAAGTCTTCGTCGTCGTTTACTTAACCCATCAACTGTCCGCTGAGAGTGTCCTATCCGATTTTCAATATGAATGTGATTTTGATGAACCATTGGTTATAACGG
>CAZXBG010000226.1:0-4226 GCA_964638865.1 uncultured Chitinophagales bacterium
TGCCAAGTTTATTAAACCCTGATTGTCGAAAGATAGTCAGGGTTTTTTTGTTACAGGGTCCCGATAAAAATCGGGATTAATATCGTAATGCTCGTTACGCTGAGTTCTGAGTTCTGGGCCCGGCCGCCGATCGCGTCAGCGTTAGGTAGGTTCTGAGTTTGCAACTGCATACTGCGACTGCGACTGTGACTGGTGGTGAATGAGTTATGAGTAATGAGCAATGAGTTTTCATTCCATAAAGCTCAGCAATTACCAAAAATAAGTTACATACAGGCTACACCAGCCGGCTTAATTCTTATTACTCATTTTTTTGCTAAATTTGATTCAATGAAACGGAAAAATGATTCGATGTCAAAACAAAACCCCGGCGATTCGCAAGAAATAATTGCTTTAAAGAAAAAAATCGTTGATCTGCTAAAATCTCTTGAGAACCAACAAGTTTTGATCGATTTTAAAATAAAGATGATAGAACTTGCAGAAAAAGAATATCAGATCGATATACGAAAGAAGTTTACTCCTAAATAAAGTCAAGGCAGAAAAAAACAGACCTTCGCCGGAACATTTTCTAAAAATGAAATATTTAGTAGTGAATAATGCGTTTTCATTATACACCACGCCCCTTTTATTTACAGGCAGGAAGCTTCGCACTGATCGCTCCTTACGCATCGCTCTTTTCTCACGACTCACGGCTACCGACTCGCAATCGTTAGCGTTCAATAGAGTCTCCATCTCGAACTCTGCGATGGCGATCACTAAAACTCAGCCGTCCTCAAATTCATTTTGTTTTATTATTTGCAGGTTTCTTATATTTGACGGAGTTATTCCTGATATGAGAAAAATAATTACCCTGATCGCCATTACTGCTTTAGCTGTAAATAGCTTTGCGCAAATAATAAAAACTGATGAACCTAAATCATTTATGCCGGATGGAACGGGTGATGTGAAAATAGGTATGGGGATTTCAGATTTTCAAATGATAAAAGACACAACAAAAATGGAACGCGATGTTAATTTCGCCTATTCCTATATTGCGTTCACCGAAACATTTACGAATAATGCAGTAAAAACAATTTATTATAAATTTGATGCGCCGCAGAATGGTAAAAATATACAGCGTCCTTTATATGAATTGAGATTTGAATTTAATGAAGTTGCCGCTGCCGATATTTATGCGGATTCAAAATTTGGAGGAATGTACCGATCAACTGATTTTGCCGAAAAAGAATGGTTTCTTGCAACAGATAAAGATTATTGGTTGCTTATTCGCAAAACACAAAATGTAATTACTATCGCCGCAATGATGAACGGAACAGAATGGGGTTTTGAATAAATTATTTCTTTTAATATTATTATGACATAAAAAAATACATCTCTTGTTTATTCCCTCCCTTCTTGCCGATATTTCGTATTTGTTACACGAAACAAATTCAATAATTTTTATTTTATTTAGTTTACCCTTAATAATAAATTTTAAATGCAACTTGTTAAAACCTTTGGCAGCGCCGTACACGGTGTTGATGCCTTCACTGTCACCATAGAAGTAAATGTAACTAATGGTGGTGGAAATTCAGAAATTAAATATTTTATGGTGGGCTTACCCGACAATGCCGTACGCGAAAGTTGGCATCGGGTAGAAACTGCACTTAAACACAACGACTATCATATGCCCCGAACTAGGATAGTTGTAAATCTTTCTCCGGCTGACATAAAAAAGGAGGGTACCAGTTATGATCTTCCAATAGCGATTGGAGTTCTTGCTTCGTCGGAGCAGATACCCTTAGATAAATTAAATGATTATATCATTATGGGTGAGTTATCGCTTGATGGAACAATTAAACCAATAAAGGGAGCTTTGCCCATTTCTATTCAGGCGCGCAAAGAAGGGTATAAAGGATTTATTCTTCCTAAACAAAATGCGCGCGAAGCAGCAATCGTCAGTGACCTTAAAGTGTACGGTGTTGAACATATTGATGAAGTGGTAAAATTTTTATGTGATGAAACAGAATTGGATGAAGTGGTGGTAAATACCAGAGAAGAATTTTTTAATCAATTGGGTTCTAGTGAAATTGATTTCTGCGATGTAAAAGGGCAGGAAAATATTAAACGCGCTTTGGAAATTGCCGCAGCCGGAGGACATAATGCAATTTTAATTGGTCCGCCCGGTGCAGGAAAAACAATGCTAGCAAAACGACTTCCGGGAATATTGCCACCGTTAAGTTTATATGAGGCTTTGGAAACAACTAAAATTCATTCTGTTGCAGGAAAATTGCCGGTAAATTCTTCGTTGATGTACTTCCGCCCATTTAGAAACCCACACCATACTGTGAGTGATGTTGCTCTTGTTGGAGGTGGAACTAATGCGCAACCCGGAGAAATATCTTTTGCACATAATGGCGTTTTATTTCTAGATGAACTTCCCGAATTTAAACGCAATGTTTTGGAAGTTCTGCGTCAGCCTATGGAGGATAGAAAGGTTATGATCTCGCGAGCGCGTTTTTCGGTGGAGTATCCGGCAAATTTTA
Source organism: uncultured Chitinophagales bacterium (assembly GCA_964638865.1). Classification (GTDB taxonomy): domain Bacteria; phylum Bacteroidota; class Bacteroidia; order Chitinophagales; family BACL12; genus UBA7236. The sequence continues at coordinate 2,523 of CAZXBG010000226.1, forward strand.
TGTTGCTGGCGGCTATGAATCCATGTCCTTGCGGATATTATAATCATCCGGATAAGGAATGTGTTTGCGGACCGGGTGTAGTTCAGAAATATCTGAATAAAATTTCGGGGCCTTTATTAGATAGAATTGATTTGCACGTTGAAGTTACTCCCGTGAATATTCGCGAACTTTCGGGAAGTGCAGAAGGCGAAAGAAGTGAAAAGATCAGGGAAAGAGTAATTGCGGCGAGAAAAATTCAGGAAGTTCGTTTTACGGAAGGAATTATTCACAGTAACGCACAAATGAGTTCGAAGCAGGTAAAAGAATTATGTATCATAACAACAGCCGGTCAAACGCTTTTAAATAAAGCCATGGATAAATTAGGACTAAGTGCCAGAGCCTACGACAGGATATTAAAAGTGAGCAGAACCATTGCTGATCTTTCAGGCTCCAACGATATTTTGGTAGAGCATTTAGCAGAAGCAATTCAATACCGGAGTTTGGATAGGGAAACCTGGGCGGTGTGAATGAGAGTAGATAATTATGGATACAATCAACATTTTTCGGTGATTAAACAATTTGTATTTGATAATCAACCTGCTATATATTTGGTGGATAAAATTGTTGCGCTAAAACAATAAAAGTTTCTTTTGGCAAGTTTATTGTTTAAACCGCAATATGAAATGAAACGATTACTTTAAACCACATTATGGTAAAAAGAAAAATGTCAGAACGGGTAACAGCTTTGATACTCGTATTTATTGTTTCCATTTCGTTTGTTAATGCAGCTACTGTTAAAACTTTATACACCTGGACGTATAATAATAAGTTGTTATCCATAAATTATTCTTTCGATCAGTCGGCATATAATTATTACAAGGGTCAGCAGCGTGTTTATAGCGATTTTTTGCATTACATGGAGGAGTCGGAGTATTACCCGGTGATAAAAACCTTTGCGGAGGAATTTAAATTGATTGCCTCTGAAAATAAATACAGCGATTGGCAAACGGTAGAATGTATTATTTCTTTTATACAAACTTTGCGCTATAAAAACGACGGCACTTATGAGTATCCGCGATATCCAATTGAAACGCTAATTGATAAGGGAGGAGATTGTGAGGATACTGCAATTTTATTGGCAGCTCTTTTACGGGAATTAGGATTTGATGCTGTGCTTGTTTCGCCGGACAAACATATGGGTGTTGGAATTGCCTTAAAATATGAAATTAACGGCGCTGCATTTGAACACCGCAATAAATATTATTACTACATAGAAACTACAAGTGGTGGTTGGGGAATAGGCGATTACCCGGAACATTTGAGTGCTGAAGTTGCAATTTATGATCCGGGTACAAATGGGTCGGTTGAAGCTTTATCGGAATATGTTTATTCTTTTAAAAATTACGCTGTGGACGAGACAGAAGATGTTGAGGTAGCAGCTAATAAGCCTCCCGAACAGGACATTGATCCCGCGTATGAATTTAATTCCTCCTCCCTCGATTCGGATATCGAAAAACCGGAAAACAAATACACGATAGACGTCGACAATATTATAATTAATGGAGAAAAAGAAACCATGGTTACGGAGAAGGTATCAGGGGAAAATGGGGAGAAGATAATAGCGACTTCGAAATGAGATAGTTCCGTATTTTTGCATGAAACTCCGTCTTTTTTTTAGGAATACTTTATTCGTCTTTCCAATTAGGTCATTTAATTGAATCGAAA
>CAZXBG010000227.1:0-4203 GCA_964638865.1 uncultured Chitinophagales bacterium
CGGGAAGACGGGAAGGGTGCGGGAAGGGAAATATAGTGATTGTAATCACCTGGAAGGCGCAAAGATTTCAAAAGCCAGATAGCTTCGCTGCTGTTCGAGTCTTTCAAAATACTATTTAGTGTTGTATTATCCAAGCGTGAGAGGTTTAATCTCCATTCGCAAGCCAGCATTAAATTTCTATAACTCCCGAAGTCCATTACAATAACTGAAAACGCATTATAAAAGGCATACAGGGTGCATGATAAATGGAACCCGATTGCAATAGTGGTTGCTGTTTTGTTTTCGTAACACTTTTTGAATCATTGAAATTGGACTACAATATTTTAAATCTTCCGTCTGTATAAGCCTTTTTACTTACAAAAAAACGTCCGCTACAATCTTAAAATTTTCTCTTTGTTTTATTTTTAAAACTACAGTTTCTTTGTTTTATAAAATTTCAAACCTTATAAAAAGTATTATGAAACTAAAATTATTTATTCTCCTTTATGGGTTATTATTCTCCTTAAATATAAAGGCGCAACCTATTCCTCAACTCATTAAAGACATCTCTCCCGGCCCTGGAACCAGTGCACCATGGCGATTTATCCAAATGAATGAAATTTTGTATTTTGTAGCTAATGATGGTGTAAATGGCTCTGAACTCTGGCGAACGGATGCAACGGAAGCCGGAACGTACATGGTAAAAAATATTGGCTCAGGAGATTTCGACCTTTGTGAATCAACAAATGGCTGCAGGGAAGAATCCATAGTGATGAATAATATTTTGTACTTCAAGGCAAGTGACCCTGTACATGGAGCAGAATTGTGGAGAAGCGATGGAACAGAAGCTGGCACTTACCTTCTAAAGGATATTAATCCGGGAATTGGGGATTGTACAAATTATTATATGAGCGGGCAATATTTTGCTGTACTAAATGATATTTTATACTTTGCAGCAGATGATGGAAATAATGTCGAATTATGGCGAAGTGATGGAACTGAAGCAGGAACCTATCTAGTAAAAGATTTTGCCGCAGGAATAAGCAGTTTCCCGCAGTATATTACAGCCATCGAAAATTATATTTATTTCCGTTGTATAAATGCTTTGGGGAATGCGGAACTTTGGAAAAGTGATGGAACAGATGCCGGATCTGTATTATTAAAACAACTTTGGATATATTCTCCTGAATATAAAAATATGTTTATTGAGTATGATGAATATATTTATTTTGCAGGGGGTGATGATCCTGATAATATCTATAACTTTGAACTATGGCGCACAGACGGCACTCCTGCCGGTACAGCATTATTTATGGATATAAATGAAGTTGAAGAAGTTGGAAGTACGCCACACCAGTTTCACATATTAAATGATAAATTGCTTTTTTCAGCTGACAACAGCCATAATATATACATAAGTGATGGAACAGTAGCGGGAACAGCAAAACTCTCAGATCATAATGGAAATGAATTTGATGCAACCTATGAAGCTTATTTGCTAGCTGAAAGTAAATTTTATTTTCAAGCTACCAATGATGAGGATGAATTGGGTTTATGGGTGACAGATGGAACAAATGCCGGAACTAAGTTTTTATCTGCAATTGAATCTGGAGTGTTTTCTGAGTATGCTAATTTTAATGACTATTATGCTACCGCCGTAAACGGAAATAATATCATTTACCGTGGTTACGATGATGAAAATGGTTGTGCTGCAATTTTTCAAAGCGATGGAACTGCACCAGGAACATTTCAAACTTTAGAGTGTGATATACTTTCTTCAGTTTCATCCATTATCACCTATAACGGTAAAGTAATTTTAAGCGGAGTTGCTGATACTTATGGGGGCGAATTATGGATGTTTGAACCGGAATTTAATACAGGATTACATAATTTTTCAGAAAGTGACCGGATAACTATTTATCCCAATCCCGCAAGTGAATATCTTCAATTTTCTAATATTGGACAAGAAATATCGAATGATGAAATTGAAATACATAATATTGAAGGAAAAATTATGAAATCATATCCTTTCTCAGATAGAGTAAGTATTTCTGATTTAATACCCGGGATTTATTTTATCACAATAAATAATACAGTATCAAAATTTATAAAAGAATGAATGATGAATTGTGAGGAGAATTTAATCCAGTTTCAAACTCAGCATTCATTTAGTTAAACAACCAAATCCACTCCATTAACTAATCAACTAAACGCAATGAAAAATATACTCACAATAACTGCATTCTTCATCACGCATACAATTCTTTTCTCCCAAATTCCAACTTACGATTGGGCTTACAGCATCGGTGATGTTGGGCAGGAAAATTTAGATGCTCTTATAACCGATAGTGAAAATAATATTATAATCGGCGGGCAAATGTATAGTACCACCGACATGGATCCCACTGAATTTTCTGAAATACTATATCAAATCGGTCAGCAGGATGCTTTCATTGAAAAATTTGATGCAGATGGAAATGTTTCCTGGGGTGTAAATTTTGGTGGGCCTGCATATGATGGTATTTATAAAATGACTGTTGATAATGCAGATAACATTTATGCCATCGGATATTATGGATATTCTGCGGGAACAATTGATCTAAATCCTGATATTGTAGATCAGGATCTGGTAGTGGCGCATGGCGGCTATGATATGTTTATCACAAAATTTAATGGAGATGGCGAGTATATTTGGGGGCATGGTATAGGAGCAGTGGAAGATGACTGGATAAATAATATTACAATCGATGATGCAGGAAATATTTATATTACTGGTCAATTTAAAGGCACGGTTGATTTTGATGGAACTGAAGCCGGTATACTAGAAATAAATAGCACTTTTGATAAATATGATGGTTTCCTCGCAAAATATAACGCAGATGGTGAGATAAGCTGGGCATTTAGAATTGGTGGTGTTGATGATGATTTTGCAAATGAAGTGGCAGTAGATGCAGCGGGGAATATTTTAGTTACAGGAACATTTCAAGGAACTGGTGATTTCTATGGGCAATTGCTTACCGCAGCAGATGGTACAATGATTGGTTGGCCAAAAGAAGGAGATGCTTTTATTGCAAAATATAATAGCGATGCTGATCTTATCTGGGCTAAAAGTATTTACGGTGATGATGGATTTAATGGCGGATACAGCAATACGGTTCAAGCACTTGCTATTGATGATGCAAATAATATTTATGTAACCGGAGTAATTTACGGCGAAGGCGATTTTGATATGGAAGCAGGCGAAAATATGATAGAAACTTATTCGGATTATGATTCATATTTCGCAAAATATTCTCCTGACGGAAATTTTATTTGGGCGCATACCACTGCCCCAAAAGTGATAGGATACAATTTGGATATGATAATTGATGCACAGCAGGATATTTACCTTACAGGTGATTTTAATTATAGCAGCGGATCGCCTTATGAAGCAGATTTTGATTTTAATCCAGATAGTATTTATGCACTGCAAGCTAAAGGTGAAAAAGATATTTATATCGCAAAATATGATAGCAGTGCAGAATTGATATGGGCGTTTAATTTGGGTGGTTCCGGTTGGGATTTTGCAACTGCAATTGCCCTTGATAATGATTTTAATATTTGTGTAGGTGGATGGTTTTTTGATAGCGATGATTTTGATGCTAACCCGGACAGTAATTTTATATGGCTACCCTATACTGCCCCTGCATATGGTAATAATATCTGGATGGGCAAATATCATCAGGATGGAATTACTCCAGTATTATTAAATGAATTAGACGCTGCGGATCAAAAGTTTGTTATTTACCCCAACCCCGCTGTTGATAAATTAAATATTTCAATTATTGATAATAAAAATGAAACAATTAAATTATATTCAATTACCGGAAAGTTAATTTACCAAATTCCGTTTACAAATGAATTGAATATTTCCGACTTACCAGTAGGAATGTATTTAATAGAAATAAATAATGAAATACAAAAATTTATTAAACTTTAAACACGCAGCAACTTTTAAGAATACTTATTTTATATAACATACTTTTGAGTGAAATCTCAGGGGTTTGAAAGCCTGCTTCTTCATGCAAATGGAAGGCAGGTTTTTTTTTACTCTTATAAAATAGGTATTTAATACCTCTTAAAAAATAGCGTTGTTGTCCGATTAAAATTAGTAACATGTTTGCAGGTGATTTTTTTTGCCGGGAAGGCGGGAAGACGGGAAGGGTGCGGGAAGGAATTTATTTG
>CAZXBG010000228.1:0-4194 GCA_964638865.1 uncultured Chitinophagales bacterium
ACCATGAACTATATCGTTTAGTTGCCGCCACTTCGCAAAGCTTCAAACCGTTATAGCCAATGGTTTAGAAAAATCACAATCCTATTACAAAGTACGACAAACACGCTCTGTGGACTGTAAACCGACTGAATAAACGCAGGCGAAGGCATTTTATTCTCTAGCGCCAACTCTTAGCGTAATTATGTAAATAGAACAATATTTCTTAACTTTAATTTTACTCCAATGAAAAATTTAGTAACACCTACTTTTAGGTTACATTTTCTGCTTTTTGTAGTCTCGATATTATTGAGCACGATGTTTTTTAATCAAACAATTTTTGCCTATTCGTTCAATTTTGCGAATGAAAACAGTCAATTTGCCCCAGATTCGATTATACTTGATAGCGTTTCTTTAATAGACACCGTTCATGTTACAGTCATCTATGAGGTGTCTGATACATCTACTTTATATACCGATGGTCTAGACAGTATTATTCTATTACAAGAAGATACAACTATATATTTTGTTCAGGCCGATTCGGTTTCCATGTATTATATTGGCGATGCGGATACTGCTGCTCACTTTACCAAACCGGTAGACACAGTGGCTTATTATTTTGCAACAGATACAATTGCATATTTTATTCCCAAAGATGATACGGTTGCATACAAATTAATTCCTGTAGCCGCAGGTTCATCAGGCGATGGTTACAGCAACTACGAAAAAATTCAATTGCTGTTAGGGCTTACAATAAACTCCATGAAGGTTACACTTAGTGACAATTTTTATGACATAAATGAAAATCTTTTTGGTATTCATATCCCGGGTATTTTTTTACCAGACCACATTTCCGTAAATGATCTGAATCACTTGCAAGCTTGGATTGCATTGCGGGATTTAAAACCCACTTCGCTTCGTTTTCCTGGCGGAGCCGATTCTCGTTGGATGCACCCCGTACCATACGATAAAGATTGGGACGGCGATAAAGACCCGATTAAAGGGTATGGCTATGACATGTATGAAATTATCCGTTTTTTCGATGTAACAGATGATAGCCCTGATGCTGATGACGATATAGAAGCGGATGAAACGGTTTTTTTGGCTTCCATTTTTACAGATATGGATGACCCTTCAGATGTACCTGGTGAAACGCTGGCAAATCCAATATATAGTTGCAATGAATGCGAAAACTGGATGAATGAAGAATACCGTGATGAATTTGAAAGTCTTTACAAAAAATGGGTTGACCAAGAAGCACTTCCTAATACTACTCGTCCATATATTGACCAGTTTATTTCTTTGGTTGAAATGATAGAGGATTACTGGCGCGCACCATCAGCCGATGGCCATTTGGTTGACCCTGATTACAAAATTGATGTAATAATAGCATTAAGTATATTAAAAATGTCGGCTACTGAATGTCGAGATGAAGTAGAATACTTGAGAAATGGTGCACCAATTGCAGAAGGTGGCAACGGAATTACGAATGTAAATGTGACAGGCGTCGAAATGGGTAATGAGGTGTTTTATGGATGGGGAATAGACATGATGGGATTTGAATCCTTTGCCGACTATTGGAATTACATAGATGGAAATGATGCAGATGCCGATTGGACAGCAAAATATTATGATTACGTGTATGGCGATCTCAATAATCCGGATTTCCCAGTTGGTGACTACACCACAGAACAATTAGAAGACAAAACCTATTTAGATCATAATTACCTTGCCGAAATGAAGCTCAATATTATTCCTGCTCCTAAAGTTGGCATACCTGTAATTGTACAGTCTGATGACGATCCTTTTGGTTTAACAGTTCCAGCAGGCGGTGGAACCTGTCCAACTTGTAAAATTGCAGATGACTGGGAAACGGTGGGCGATTATTATACCATAAAATTTCCGCACTCAACTATTTTTAAATTTGATGCAGTAATCTTACATCCTTACTATCCACCAACCAACGATAATTGGGGTGGTATTCCGCTGCATTATCTCTGCACATCCTATCCATCTTCCGGGTTGCCAGACTGCGATATTGAAACATGTTCTGATTTTGCTACAGATAAATGGCAAGACGACGAATATGACCCTAGGTTAAAAACGGCATTTGATGCAATAATGGGATACCCCGCATTAGATTATTGCACTGGCACAGAAATTCCCCAAACTGGAAATATTAATGATTTTTTAAGAACGCGATTTGTGGCAAATTACATCCACATGAACGATGTATTGCATTTCGATTTGATGTCAGCTGCTAAAAAAGAATTGTGGGAGACAGAGAAAAATTGGAAAAATCATAATAATGAAAATACTTATACAAATCCAAATTGTTTTGAAGAAATTGACTTGACAGATTTAAAATTGAAAAACCTCTGGAGCATTTACGACAACACATTTGTACAGGGATACCTTCTTCAGGAATGGTTTTTGAAAGACGTGAAATTAAATTTCAATCCAAATTTTAGACCCGGGTTTTTCACTTATGCGCATCTGCACAGCCTTGGCGCAGGGGGTTGGGAAAAACTATTGGTAGAAACAGATTGTGCCGATGATGATTATTTAAGTAGTATAAGTATTTTAACAGGTGGAGAACCATACTATCTGAAAAGAACCACCTATTGGACTTACTATTTGTTGAGCGTTATCTCGAAGGAGCATCTCCAATACCTTAAAAGCACCACACTCAAAACGGCTAAAAAAAGCATCAATCAACCGCCAACCATGTTTATTACACCCGACAAACAATATGTAATTGGATTTTATAGCAATGTTGATGAAAGTACCGAAAATATTACAGTAAACCCTGCATCGCTAATGAGCCTCTTTCCCGGCGCCACTCAAGTAACATTGGGTAATCCGACAATATTTATGGTTGATGCCGCTTATCCTTATTCAGGTTCCGGTAAAAATGTATTAGTTACTCCTGCAAGCGCTGGAATATCAAGAATTAACACTTGCTATGGCTGTGAAACAGGAGGAGACCCCGGTGATTTTCATCCGTTTGAAATTCGTGGCATTACCGAAATGGTAAATACACCTGAATGCATAGACTTACCACCCGGCCAACTTTGTGTGAGCGTGAACGGATATTCTTATGGTTACTTTAAATGCCCGGTGAACGTTTCTTATACACCATTGGAGGAAAGACTAGCCTATTATCCAAATGCAGCAGTAATAATTTATCCTAATCCTGCTGGCCAATCGTGCATAATCTCAGTAAATGGCGTAAATCTTTTGGATGACGAAATAGAGGTTAGAATTACTGACATCTCTGGAACAATAGCAGCAAATTACCAGATTCAAAACAATGAACAGATTGATGTTTCAAATTTGCCCGCAGGGTTATACATTGTAACTACAAAACTACCCAATGCTCAAAATCTTACAACTCAACTCATTAAACTAAAATGAAATGAAGAAAGGATTTTCGTTAAAAGAATATTCAGCACTTGCAGGTATTATACTCATCCAAAAAGATGTAATTGCAGATGTGATTTATACTGATATTACGGACGTTATCATTAGTGATAATTATGAAGTATTAGATATTGATCTAAACAGCGATGGAGCAATAGATTTTGATTTTATAAAATTTTCCGGATCATATACTTGGTGGACTTCCTCTGGATTCACAGAACTTCGCTTTTTGAATGCACTGCATTGTCACCGGCTAGAAATTGAGAATCAGGTAGCGGGAATATCATTTTCCACCTACTTTTCGTACATGAATTACTGGCCATATGCACTTCTACCAGGAGTATTGATTGGGGATGACTTGCAATTTCAAAATGGATTTGTTCAACACATGGCTAGCAGAGTTGATATAGGTAATGGAACTAGTTGGGTACCCGATAAGGATGCCGGTTATTGGTGGCCAAGTGCAGAAGACCACTATTTAGGTGTGCACTTTATTGACAGCGACAGCAATTACCATTATGGCTGGATTCGATGCAGTGTATTAGATAGTGCGGAGGTATTAATAATAAAAGATTTTGCCTATGAAACAGCAATCGATCACCCGATTGTTGCAGGTGATACTGTAAGTTATGTTGGAATTAATAATATAACTAATTTGATAGATGCGACAGTTTATAGTTTCGGTAAGGATATTTATATCCTTACCGAAACTTTTAAAAATACAGAAGTAATCATTTGTAATTTGAAAGGACAAGAAGTTGTAAGAAAACTTTTGCATAGCAAAAATGAATTAAT
>CAZXBG010000229.1:0-4128 GCA_964638865.1 uncultured Chitinophagales bacterium
TTTAATTAAAAGATGACTTCTAGCTCAATACGACCTAATTTCATAGATCACATTCCGTATGAAATTCACTAACCATTTCCAGAGGTATGCCATATTTTATTGCTTTATTTATTTGATCGCAAACTAGGTTATTACCTGAATCCTGCAATAAAATGTATGCTTTGTGAAGATACCCATATGGATCAGTTTTATTATACTGAATATGAAGATCAATATATTTATTAGCATTTGTAAATTTTTTAGCCTTGTAATTTATAACTGCTAAGTTGTAACATACACTTCTGTACTTCTGGTCTAACAAAAAAACTTTCGATAAATACTGCTCCGCACTGTCTAAAAAATCTGAGTTTATTTCTTCTTGAAGTAAATAACAAACTCCGATTCCATATTGACCTTCTTTTCTACTCGAATTTATTTTATAACAACTATCGAAAAGATTAAAAGCAGAATTAGTCATCCCTGTTGTCATCAAAAGCTGGGCGACTGTTAGGAGGCTATCATATTCATTAATTTCATATGAATCAGTGGTTGTTACTGTATTCGGTTGATTCTTGCACGCAAATAAACTAGCAAAAATAATTAATATTATCGATTTTTTCATACTTACCATTTAACAACATATCAAAGTTAATTTATCCTAATTTTATTGATTTTTGTTTAAATAAAAAAAGAACCTTATTGCTAATATTAATGTGATTATAAAATAAATTTTAAACTCTAGTGTTCCCAACCATTCCAGTTTCCCGGGAATAATTATTCTTGAGATTAAAAAAATAATGCTCAGCAAAATAAAAATCAATACAAATTTGATCGGTTTCATAGAAAATTAAAATTCAATTCTAGGTGAGTAGCCTAGACCTCCCATTATAAAAATTACGGATGGATCTGCACCATGATCAATTGCATAATCATATGTGGTCTTACCTTTTTCCCACATTGGTCTTATTATAGGATTGAAGGATAGTCCATAGATGAACCCTGGTAAACCAGGAACTAATTGAGGCATTTTTAAATATCCTTCTACCATGAAATACATTTGGTCATTAGGATCGTGGCTATTTTGCGCATTATAAAACGAAACACCTATATCAAATGCATCTGCTGAAACGCTGACCACTCCAAGCGCTGGTTTAGAATAAACCATCCATTTTGGCGTACTGATTTCGATTATTTTTTTATCAATTAACTCTTTGGGATTCTCAGTTATCCATTTAATACCATTTTCACTAACCATTCCTACATTTTTATTCATTTTAGTGAGAGCTTGCGATTCAAGCGCTTTTTTTGCTAGATCTTTATCTAAAATTGGGAGAATAATATCGTCTGCTGCACCGAAGATTATACTTGCATAATTAATTCCAAGTGGTGTGTTAACACTTTTATTATTTTCACTGCTATTATTTTCCTTTTTTATCTCCCCATTACCAGGTATTATTAAAACATCACCTGCATTTAATTTCCACTTTGTTCCAGAACCAACTACCCAATAATTTTCATATGAACCATCACCTATTGGTTCAAAATAACCTCCCCCTTCTTGTGATCCAACATTAGAACTTGCTAGTTCCCAAATTGAGATTCCTTGTTCATTAGCTATTGATTCTGGCGAATCCCCTGATTTTACTGTATAGCTTTCAGGTCCCCCTAATCCATTTATATCACAAATTAATATTGGTGAGTTCTTATAATATGCATAAACTGATTGCCAAGAATATTCATTAGATCTAGGGTCACGAGAAAAGAAACGTCCAATTTTACAGTCATATATCCTTGCTCCAAAATCCAACGCATTATCATTTCCAATAAGCTCATCATCATGCTCTTTCCCATTAAAACTATACCTATACTGACTTCCAGCTACCCAAGTGCGTCCCACCGTTAACATCCCGAAGGGATTATAATCCGATAGACTTGAAACGTTTAAACTGCTTGAGTATTTCATGATTTAAAAATAATGAAAAAATTGCATTTATTGTATGTTTTAGTAATTTTCAAGTTGCTTTTGAATTGTTTTTAAACGGTTTTTTATGCTGTCAATTTCCAGCAAAATAAAATGTCCGCAATTTGCAAAATGTTATTGTATTCCACACGCAATTTTTCTGGAACATTCATTTTATCGCTAATTCAAGATTGTTCAGCTCCCGTAATCTTACCTCACGAATTTTATTCGCCTTTTCTCTGATCGCTCAGCACCTTTACCTTTCGGATAAAAGCACCACCAGAGTGGTTTGCAAGGTCTGTCTGTCAGCCCTTGCGGTGGGCCTGCCACCATCATTTTAACAGCATGTTTTCTTTTCCATTTTTTTTTGTTTGTTTAAAAAAAAGAAAACTTCAAGGCACACACGTGCTTTATCGGGGGTCTTACAAAATAACCATCATTTTAACAGCATGTTGTTTTATCAACTTCAAGGCACACATAGGGTTCAACGTGCGGTTACGACAGTTCAGCAATGATCTATTTTTTTTGGTAACCTGCAAAATGAAGTTAACCCCCAGCAATGGCTTATAAAATTTTAAAGCATAATTTATGGTTACATTTTTTATAAATGCATCACAGTAAGAAGATAATCAATGCAAAATGTCTCAATGTGCCCTGGCTACTTACATGAGAATGCCAAAAATTATGGTTACAAAATTAAGTGGGAAATTTTAAATAATTAAAGGTCTTTGTTACCGCATACTTAAACAATGCCAACTTTAACTAATTGATTTGGTAACCTAGGTCAATAAGATATTTTAATAAATAATCTCCCAATTTGTCATTTTTAAACTGCCCCTGAAACTTTGAATTGCAATCTTTAGCATACCATTGAACAAGTGTACCAAGGTTAGTCGTAATATATATCAATAAACAATGAGACGTCTCTCCGCAATTAATGGAAAGTTCAATTCTAGCAAGTTTTTTTAAACTTGATTCCTGAAGATATCTGTCTGACCTCATAATCAGGTTTTCTAATTCATTCAATTTATTTTTATCTGATATTGTGAAATTAAAATTTTTATGGCCGTTTCTATCATATTGATAATGCACAGTTCCATAAATAACCGTTATATCCTTACAGTTCAGACTTAATTCTCTTTTGTAACAAGAATTAAGTAATAAGTAATTGACCATATAAAATAAAAAAATAAACAACATTTTTGAGTTCATTCCTGTTTCGTTGTGGTTTGAGATTGTGGCTTTTCTTGTCTTAAAAACTCGACCTCATCAATTAATATAGAATAGGTACCAAATCTGCTAATTGAGGCTGAAACCTGTCCTCGAAATAGGTTAATAAGTCCGACTACAGATACTCCTCTCATTTCAGCTGTGTAAATTTGGTCACTTTCGGTACATTCCCCTCTAAAGCACTCTTCATCATCAGTACCGTAGGAGGTTACAAAAGATTTGGAATAGAGTGCTACACTATATGCAGTTTGAAAAGTCCAGCCTGCAAAAAAAGTTCTGTCCAAATCTGCACCTTTTGTATTTTCTTCCTTAAAATCAACATTACCTTTAATAAGCGTAAGATCTCCACTAGCAAACGCAGCATAAGGATCACCTGAAGTTACACTTACTCCTAATCCCACTCCCACAGTAAAATAGGCAAATGTTTTACCAGCGTCCTCTGATTCGCTATACTTATTGATTGAAACTAAATCGAGCTCTAATTGCACTACTCCGATTGCGAAGTAACCAACTCCAGAAATACTAATCATTTTTGCATCCGAACTAAACTCACCCCATACATCAATATTTTGAGTAGTGCCTATAAAATTTCCAAGTGCAATATTAAGTGGACTAAAAAGCGGGTCAATCAAAGCTCCTTCAATCCCTGGTCTAGTTTCTTCTGGAATAGTATTTGAGTAAATCGTAAATTCAGTTTCCTCTTCTGTTACCACCGTTAATAAGACAGATCTTTTACCATCGGAATATTCATAATATAGAACAATATTTTCTCCAATTTGATCAATGAAAAGAACTGGATTGTTTGCTAAGGCGCAATAAGGTGAAGAATTTGCATAGTCCTTATATTTTGGATCCATGCTTAACCACCTTCCCAATCTGGAATCGTAAACTCTTGATCCAAAATCAATTAAATTTCCATCATTTAAAGGTTCATTATCGTTTTCCTTTCCATTGAAACC
>CAZXBG010000230.1:0-4127 GCA_964638865.1 uncultured Chitinophagales bacterium
ATCGCGTGGCACCTTTTTCGCGCATTGTGGCAAGAAATAGGGATATGGAGTCAGCGGATGAAGCCCTAGATTTTTGGTGCTACCTTTTTATCATGAAAAAGGTAGCAAAGTTGATTTATCGATGATGCATACCCGGAGAAGAATTTTAATTATAAAAAGAGGAATGTCCACTTTTAGGATAATTGATGATATTGAAATGACAGATGCTCCCCAGAAAATAAATTTGACCCCATTTACTTGTTATAAATGGTTGCCTCTTTTTGAAAAAACAAATCTGTTTGATGATAAATATGAATGGTTTGACTTACTAAAAAAAGAGGAAAATTTTATCATCGGGTATGTAATTATGCCAAATCATTTGCATGCGCTTATCAGATTAGGTAATCACAGCAGAACGATAAATAGATTAATTGCAGAAGGTAAGCGATTTTGAGCATACGAGATAATTAAACGGTTAAAGAAATTGAAGCATAATGAATTATTGGGCAATTTGGAAGATGGAGTAAACAATATTGAAAAGAAAAAAGGTTCTATTCATAAGGTGTTTGAAGTATCATTTGATTGCAAAGAATGTCGCACAACCAAATTCATATAACAAATATTAAATTATATGCCCGCCTAAATGATGAGATCGGGCAGGCACAATAATCCAGTAAAGGCCGGATTAGTGACCAATGCCAGATATTATGAACATTCCTCCGCAAAATTTTATGAAACAGGTGAACAGGGAATTTATGAGGTAAGAAATTATTTGGACTATTTTAATATACCCAATGCATAAAAGAAATTGGTCCTCATGTCGCAGGGTTTTGTCAATTTAAAAATTTTAAAGGCGACAAGAACCCTGCTCGGACTACGATAGGTAAATGTTAGACCCTTCGAATTTAAATCATCATTATTCCAAACGGATCATAACTAAAAACACCTAAAACTCTGTTTGGAGGAGCAAAATTCATGGTCTAAAAGTAAAGTAAAGATTGTTTATTTTGGTCATTTTGAATGTGAATTTTAGTGCATTTTAAGAGCCAGATGCACTTAACCAATTTAAATTCTAATAAACTGGTGGGCGCAATGGAATTATTTAGATATTTCTTTATTGTAATAGGAAGGGGCGGATATGTTGCTAACTATAATTTCCGGCAATCCAAATGTTAAAAAGTTGGTTATTGTTATTCTTTTTTTGCTTTTGTACGCAAATTTCTGGCAGCCATTTTCTGATTTCAATTCATGGGTATTTAACCATTGCAAAACTCTGTCACGCATTAAGTATTTTTATATTTTTGAAAATCGAAATATTCCCATTCTCAAAATGACAATCAGATCTACAATATTAAGTCAAATTTTCGCTCCATCTTTTTTAAGTCGTTTGCCAACTCTCCTTGCTGAAATAAATTAATCGAAAATTAAAAATTCTTCTTAATAAACCCCGTCAACCCTTCCACTTTCTGCTCCTCCATATCTTCCAGCTCCAATTCCAGAGCATTGGTGCTTCGTAAAATTTCTATTAGGGAAATAACGAGACTTATGGAGAATAATAGTATAGAAATTGCAAAAACAATATTAGCTGCTTCAATTTTATCAATAAATATCAAATACATACATACTATCGCCATTAAAAAACTCACTACTCCGAAAAACTGCATACGGCGAACCAATTTAATGCGGTGTTGAAGATTTTTTATTTGTTGTTGCAGGTTTTTATTTTCCTTGGCGGTTTGATATTCATCGTGCAACTTGCGAACTACCGAACTCAATGCCATAAAACGATTTGTATATGCCAGCATAATAAGGCTGATGGCAGGAAATAATAGGGCAGGGGTATTAATTGTAATATCCATATTAAATTTAATTCCGTGTTAAAATGTTAATTAATGGAATAATTGGATCAATTTTTTATCCCCAAAATATCCAACATAAATACATACATAAAAGCAGTTTCTTTCAAACTCTCATATCTGCCCGATTGTCCTCCATGCCCGGCATCCATATTTATTTTAAATAACAATAAATTATTATCCGTTTTCAGGTATCGCAGTTTTGCCACCCATTTGGCGGGTTCAAAATACTGTACCTGACTATCATTTAATCCGGTTGTTACTAATATATGCGGATAATTTTTTGCTACCACATTATCATAGGGAGAATAACTCATCATATAATCATACTGTTCCTTAATTTTAGGATTTCCCCACTCCAGCCATTCGAATGTTGTGAGTGGAATAGTCTCGTCTTCCATAGTTGTTATAGCATCCACGAACGGTACATCTGCTATAATGCCACGATATAACTCAGGATTCATATTTGTAATTGCACCCATTAATAAACCACCGGCACTTCCACCATTTGCAAATAATTTATCGTTGGCAACATAATTGTTTTTTATCATCCATAAACTGCAATCTACAAAATCGTTAAAGGTGTTCTTTTTGTTCATCATTTTGCCATCATCATACCATTCGCCACCCATTTCCTGTCCTCCGCGAATATGCGTATTAATATAAACAAAACCTCTGTCGAGCAGCGAAAGCACATCGCTGTCAAAATAATCTTCATTGCTATATCCATAAGCTCCGTATCCATAAATAAATCCCGGAGCCGTGCCATTTTTTTGATACATATCGCTTCGGTAAGCAATGGCTACCGGTATCATTTTTCCGTCACGCGCCGGAACCATAATTCGTTCGGTGGAATACAATGCTTTTTTATATCCACTCGGTATTTCCTCCTGTTTCAACAATGTTTTTTCTTTAGTGGTAATATTATATTCATAAGTGCTGAATGGGGTTATCAGCGAAGAATACACGTATCGAAAAGTTTCACTTTTAAATTCCGGATTATAACCGGAAGCAGCATAATATGCAGCCTCATCAAAGGAAATATATTCATCCTTTGCACCCTGTCGAATTATACGCAATTTTGTTAACCCATTTTCCGTTTCCTCCGCGAGCATAAAAGTTTTAAAAAATTGCACGGAACTTAAAAATACTTTTGGTTTATTCGGAATAACATCCTTCCATTCTTTTTTCGAATTATTTCCTATTGCCGAAGTACATAACTTGTAATTCTTAGCTTCATAATTTGTTTTAATAAAAAAGAAATTTCCTTCGGTATGATCAACACTGTAAAGCACATTTTGCTCTAAGGGAGCTATTTCTTTAAATTCTCCCGGGTTATTAGCATCAGTATATTTTACAATACTTGCATCGGTTCTCTCTGCATTTGCAAAAATATAGGCATCACTGCGCGATTTATAAACATATAAATCGAGTGTTTCATCATCCTCCTGTAACAATAATTTATCCTGACTCTGTTTTTGTCCCAACACGTGATGTTTCACCTGAAATGTGCGTAACGTAACCTTATCCGGAACAGCGTAAACGATAGCACTATTATCATTTGTCCATTCGCATCCCCCGCGCGTATCTTCAATTTCATCTTTCAGCCAACTTCCTGTATTTAAGTCTTTAATTTTAATGGTATAAAAATTTCTTCCATGCACATCCATAATTATACAAGCCTTTGTTTGATCCGGACTGATTGCATAATCAAAACTTAAAAAATTATGGCCTTTTATTAAATCATTTCCATCAATAATAATTTCTTCCTGCGCGCTTAAATTATTTTTCTTTCTGCAAATAATAGGATATTCTCCACCCTTAACATAACGGGAATAATAATAATAATCTCCTTTTTTATAGGGAACTGAACTTTCATCTTCTTTAATTCTTCCCTGTAATTCAGTAAATATCCGTTGCTGCAGACCATTGGTATGCTCCATCATTTTTTGTGTATATTCATTTTCCGCGTTGAGATGATCTATCACTTTTTTGTTTTCACGGTCCTTCATCCAATAATATTCATCCACTCTGTCGCCATAAGTTCCGTGAATAGTATAAGGAATTCGTTCGGCAACAGGTGGTTTAATATTAACCGGTTGTGCCTTTGCAATTGATAAATAAGAAAAAGAAGCAATTAGGAGCAGGATATTAAAACGGTTCATAGACTTAATTTTTATCAAAAATACAATTTCGAACGGAAAGCGTGATTCGTGAATCGTGAGCCGTGAGTCCGGTTCCTGCTCGGAGCGTAATCGGAGCTCGCCAGGTTGTCTTTGGTCATTAGTCATT
>CAZXBG010000231.1:0-2889 GCA_964638865.1 uncultured Chitinophagales bacterium
ATGAGTAATGAGTGATGAGTGATGAGTGATGAGTAATGAGTAATGAGTGATGAGTGATGAGTGATGAGTGATGAGTTTGACAACACCTGACTATTGACTATTGACCCTTGACCACTGACAATAAAAATCATGAACAACAGAACAAAAAATAATCTCTTCAAATACTGGGCAATTGGTTGCACCATGTTTGGGATTATTATGCTGGCGATATTTCTAATCAATATTATTGTTGATGGAATTGCAAGGATTGACTGGGCTTTTATTACAAATCTTCCTTCCAGAAAAGCAGAAAATGCGGGAATTTTTACTGCGTTGATGGGAACAGTATGGATATTGGTATTAACTGCAATTATTGCAATTCCTATTGGAGTTGCTGCGGGAATTTATCTCGAGGAATACGGTAAAAAATCGCGTTTGGCTAATATTTTGGAGATTAATATAACAAACCTTGCAGGTATTCCATCTATCATTTATGGTATTCTCGGATTGGAAGTATTTGTGCGCACTGCCGGCTTGGGAAGTAGTTTATTGTCAGGAGCACTTACTTTATCTCTATTAATATTACCTATTATAATTGTCTCCACCCGCGAAGCAATAAAAGCAGTACCTAAAACAATTAAAGAAGCGAGTTTTGCATTAGGAGCATCAAAATGGCAAACTATTTCACGACAAATATTACCTGCTGCCGGGGGTGGAATTGTAACGGGCGTAATTTTGTCTTTATCACGTGCCATAGGAGAAACCGCACCGCTTATTGTGGTTGGAGCATTAACCTATGTTCCTTTTGCACCTTCGTCGCCCATGGATCAGTATTCCGTTTTGCCTATGCAAATATTTAACTGGATAAGCAGACCTGAACCCGAATTTGCTACCAATGCGGCCGCAGCTATTATTATTTTATTATTAATAACTTTTGTTATGAATGGTATTGCAATATATTTGAGAAACAAATGGCAGAAAAAAGTTAAGTGGTAAATTTTTATGAACTATAAATTAACAGCTGATAATGTTCAGGTATGGTATAGTGATTTTCATGCACTGAAAAATATTTCTATTCGCATTCGTCCAAATACGGTTACTGCATTTATTGGACCGAGCGGATGCGGAAAATCAACTTTTTTGCGTTTGATCAATAGAATGAATGATTATATCGACGGATTTAGAATGGACGGACATATTCTTATTGATGAAAAAAATATTTATGCGAAAAGAGTGCGTGTGGAAGAATTGAGAAAGGAAGTAGGTATGGTATTTCAAAAACCTAATCCTTTCCCGAAATCAATTTTCGAAAATGTAGTGTATGGATTGCGCATTCGCGGCGTTAACGATAAACATATTCTGGAGGAAGCCTGCGAAAATTCGTTGCGTCAAGCTGCTTTATGGGATGAGGTAAAGGATGATCTTAAAAAATCAGCCTTGGCAATTAGCGGCGGACAACAACAGCGTTTATGTATTGCAAGAACACTTGCAGTAAAACCGAGTATAATTCTTATGGATGAACCTGCAAGTGCATTGGACCCAATCTCCACTGCCAAGATAGAAGAGTTGATATCACAATTAAAACAGAATTACACGATCATTATTGTAACACACAATATGCAACAGGCAGCGAGAATAAGTGATCGCACTGCGTTTTTTTATTTAGGTGAATTAATTGAATTTGATACCACAGTAAATATATTTACAGCACCAAAGGAAGATAAGACTCAGAGTTATATTACGGGAAGGTTTGGATAAGAAATGATTAGCCAATTAGCAAATTAGCCGATGGAACAGCCGAGTTGATGTAAAATGGTATCATAAATTATAAATGAGTGCAATCAATTAACAAATTAACAAATAACCTATGTCGCAAATAGATAATCCTGTTCATAATTTAAAAGCAGATCTGGAAGAAATGTTTCAATTGGTTACAACCCAATTATCTAAAGCCAAAGAAGCGCTTACTAAATTTGATAAAGACCTTGCAAGAGAGGTTGTTCAGATTGAAAAACGTGTCAACGGTCAGGAATTACAGATAGATCGCGCCGCAGAAAATTTTATTGCATTGTATGCGCCGGTAGCTATTGACCTGCGATTTGTTTTGGCAGTTTTGAAAATTAATAATAACCTGGAAAGGATAGGAGACATAGCAGAAGGTATTTCAAAATACATTAACGAAACAGACAAGCCATTCGATGCAACGTTAATGGAGGAAAGTAATGTTTTACCCATGTTTGAAGCAGCCATGCAAATGTTGGCAGACATAAAACACGCTTTCGAAAACGAAGACACTTCCATTGCCAGAAAAATATTTAAAAGTGATGATTACCTCGATCATATCAATATTGAAGCAATAAATAATCTCACGCATGCAATGCAATCAGATCCCTCTAAGATATCGGATGCATTATATATTATCTCCATCATCCGCAAACTCGAACGCATCGGAGATCAGCTTAAAAATATCGCTGAAGAGATCATCTTTTATATCGAAGCAAAAGTGCTCAAACACGCAGCGAGAAAATGAGAGACGAGAAATGAATAATGAATAATGAGAAATGAATAATGAGTTCACTCACCAAATTAACCAAAAATATATTTTCAATTTGGACAGCTACAATAATTGCAGCGGTAATTTAATGTCTAATTCGAGCATCTAATCTCTCCACTCACCACTCACTCAATGAATAATGAGTAATGCCCGCCCGAATGACCCGTTCAGACGGGAATAATGAGTTTTCCTCACTCCTTACTATTCCCTCATTTCTTCCCGCCCCTTACCGTCTTCCCGCCTTACCGGCCTCCTCATCCGCAATACCTCCCCATTCTACAAGCCCATACAACAACCCCATAATACAACCCCATTCTACAACCCATAACACAACCCATGCTACAACCTACAACACT
>CAZXBG010000231.1:2989-4125 GCA_964638865.1 uncultured Chitinophagales bacterium
CTACAACCTACAACACTCCAAAATATTTCCCACCACACAACAGAACCAAAATTTTTTCCTTCCAAATTAAAACCGCCCACACATCTTCCTCCGTAAATGGTAACAAATAAATTATTTAATCATACAAAAACATTAAAAATGAAAAATCTGAAAAAAACTTTTTTTGCAATCGCTTTATTCTTTGTTATAAGCAACACATTTGCTCAAAATAGCGCCAACACAACTATGGTAGGTGGAGAAGCAATGTTTCCTGCTAAAGACATTATCGACAATGCAGTAAAATCCAAAGATCACACAACATTAGTTGCTGCCGTAAAAGCTGCAGGTTTAGTAGAAACATTAAAAAGTGCAGGTCCTTTTACAGTATTTGCACCGGTAAATGATGCATTCGAAAATCTGCCTGCAGGAACTGTAGAAACACTTTTAAAACCTGAAAATAAAGAAATGCTTACGAAGGTTTTAACGTATCACGTTGTTTCCGGTAAAATGGATTTTGATGCAATTTCTAAAGCTATAAAAGAGGGAAAAGGAACTGCAACTTTAACAACAGTAAGTGGTGGAAAATTAACTGCAATGATGAATGGTAATCACAACATCCAATTAAAAGATGAAAGTGGTAACGTAATAAATATCACTACGTATGATGTTTATCAAAGCAATGGTGTTATTCACGTGATCGACAAAGTTGCTCTTCCTAAATAATTGTGTGATATAGTTTTTAGTTGACGGGCAGGGTTTTAAAATCCTGCCCGTTTTTTTCATAATTTTTTTACGATTATATACTTAGGGAGGGTGACAAATGTTATCATTATTAATAATTTCCAACACATAAATAAATTAAGCAAATTCCGAAACACAAAATAACCCACGGTTTTAGCCGGTGGGAACTGCAATTCTACCATATGGGCTTTAGCGCAAAACTTGGAGCATCAATGTTGTGGTTTAGAAGCAATAAAAGAAAAAATAATACGCCACAACGAGTGATTCAATTACATTGTACCTATAATGATAAATTTGGTTGTCGAAACGCAGAAGTCAGAATAATTTATTTAACCTATGATGAAATTTTTAACACAAAAAAACCCAGCATCAAATAATGCAGGGTTTTTTTTAAATTATTTTATTGAAGGATAATA
>CAZXBG010000232.1:0-4103 GCA_964638865.1 uncultured Chitinophagales bacterium
CAAAACGGCAAACTAATCCGTCAACACCATATACTGCCAGCCGGTTAATTCCATTTTTTTGCCGCTTTTGATCTTTTTCTTTCCCCCAAAAACATTTTTATAATTTCCGGTATCGGAGGTGAATTTAATTTCCTGAGGTTTGGAGGACATGTTTAATATTACGAGCACTTTATTGTCGTCTTTTTCACGGCTATAACAATAAACATTGTCGTTTCCACAATCTATTCTTTTATAATTACCACCGTAGTTTCCATTCCACAAAGCGGGATTGTCTTTTTTTGTTTCAAAAAGTGTGGTATAAAAAGGAATATAATTTCGGTTATCCACCCAATTAATGGAATCCTTGTCAAAGAATTTTAATCTTCTGTCTAAAGCCACTTCTTGACCTGAATACACCAAAAACATGCCTGGAATAGTGGCAGCGGCTACTGCAAAAGTTTTAGCAGCATCACCCATACGTTCGAATTCCGTTCCGTTCCAACTATTTTCATCGTGATTGGAAGTAAAATTCATAAAATAACTTCCGGCGGAATATCTCGCAAGATCTTTTCGTATTATGGAATCCAATAATTCGGGTTGTTGTTTTCCCTGTGCAATTTTATTCATTGCATGGTGATTTTCCCAAGCATAGGTCATATGAAATCCATCTTTTATAAACTGTGGATCTTCTCCCTCCACCAACATAAAAATGTCAGGTTTTATCTTTTTTAATTCCGCGATACAATCTGTCCAAAAATCGTCCGGAACCATCATACCAACATCACATCTAAACCCATCAATTCCGGTTTCTGTGATCCAGTAACGCATGGCATCTATCATGGCGCGTCGCATTGCAGGATTTCCGTAATCCAAATCGGCAACATCCGACCAATCGGCAACAGGGGCAACTATTTTTCCATCTTTTCCTCCGGTATAATAATCTTTATTTTCTTTCATCCACACATTATCCCAGCTCGAGTGATTGGCTACCCAATCGAGAATTATAAACATATCTCTTTTATGAGCTTCGTCCACCAACTTTTTAAAATCCTTCATTTTACCAAATTCCGGATTTGTAGATGTATAATCGGAAATAGAATAGTAGGAGCCCAAACTTCCTTTGCGGTTAAGTTTACCAATAGGTTGAACCGGCATGAGCCATAAGATTCCGGCACCCATCTCCTGTAACCGTGGAAGGTGTTCTGCAAATGCGTCAAAAGTACCTTCGGGAGTATATTGGCGGATGTTCACTTCGTAAATTGTGAGGTCCTTACTCCATTCGGGGGCTTGGGCAAAAGTTGTTTTTACTATTATTAAAAGAAGGTAAATGCAAATGATTTTTTTCATGTTTAATCGGTTTAATTGCTTCCCATTTAATGTGAACATCACGAAATGGTGCTAAGGTTGAATAAGAATACAAAAATATCAATATTTAACCCAAATTAATCAATAGACATATACAAATCAAATAAACTATTGATTTAGTTGGGTTTACCCTGAATAGCAAACAATTGGAAATCGCATGTTATTGGTTTGAAACATCCAATTTTATTACAAAATACGTTATTTTGCTACTTCCATTGCTTATTCCGGATTTAAATAAACAGGAAATGAAATGTGCTATTCCGCCTATTAAATGTCAATTATTTAACGGTGATTATTTCAAAGGAAAAAGGTTTAATTGCAAGGGCAAAATTAGTTATTATAGTTCCATCTTCGGCAATTGTACCCTGCTCTCCAATATTGCTGTTGAAATTCAACATGTAGTTTCTGCCGGTAATATTTTTGCCCAAAACAACATTTAATACTTTATTTGAATTATTAAAATAAACATATATTTCATCATCAAAATATTTTCTTTTATAAATATACGTGGAACCTTCTGCTGCAATTAATTCAAAATCACCATACAATAATGCCATGTGTTCGCTGCGCAGTTTTGCCAGTTTTGTAACAGTATTTTTTACATCTTGTTCAAATGTGTTGAGTGAATCAAAACGCATCATTCGTCTGTTGTCTGGATCATTTGCACCGGGCATTCCTATTTCGTCGCCGTAATATACAATAGGGATTCCCGGAATGGTCATGTTAAATGCGTGCAACATTTTAAGTTTGGCATATCCTATTGTATCTGAAACCATTATAGTTTTTTGCCAGCCAATTTCTTTATCGTTGTCGGTCCATTTAAGGTCGCCGCTTGCATAGGAAATAAACCGTGCCATGTCGTGATTTCCGGTGATATTTCCCATCACATTATGATAACCATAATAATTAAATGTTTCCAATAAACTTGCGTTTAATCTTTCGAATCCAACATTATTATTTGCAAAAACGGAGCGGGCATCAAAGTATAAATTAAAATCAAACTGCGCGTTTAATAATCCGGAACCCAAATAACTTCCAATTAATTCTCTGGAACCAAAAGTTTCGCCTATTTGATACATATTTCTATTTTGGGGGATCTCAATTTCGGTTTTTATTTTATGGGTGAGCAATCTCCAGAATTCTGTTTCTATATGTTTTGTAGCATCGTGACGAAATCCATCGAGATCAAATTCATTTAACCAATACATGGCGCTGTCGGCACAAGCTTCTGCAACTACGGGTTTGCTGTGATCGAAACTCGGCATATAGGGTTCGAACCAAGTTGTAAGTCGTTGCTCGTCCCATAAACGCAAATTTTGTCGTCCATCAGGTAAAGTTAAATTGCTGAACCATTCGGGATGTTGCTTCCATAAAGGGTGTTCGGCATGAATGTGATTTGCAACATAATCGAGATAAACGCTCATTTCATTTTGATGTGCATCAGCAACTAATTCTTTAAATAAATTATTGGAACCTAAACGGGTATCTACCTGTGATAAAGAAATTGGCCAATACCCGTGATATCCGCTAAACCAGCGATGTGGTGCCGGAAATTCCTGATAGGCAACATATGGGTTTTGAAAAACAGGTGATATCCATAAAGCATTAAATCCCATACCTGTAAAATATCCATCGTCAATTTTTTTCTTTACTCCGGCCAGATCTCCGCCATAATAATTTGCCTGTGGTAAAACTCTTTCATCTTTTACCGGATTATCATTTGTTTTATCTCCATTATTAAATCTGTCGACCATCATAAAATACATAATGGTTTTTTGGAAATCATCTTTTTCTAATAGTGCAGGATCAGTTATTACGATACCGTATTCGAGCGGAATTAAAATATCATTTCCTTCACCAAATTCATTTGCGTTAAATACGCGGATATACGACCTTTTTAAAGTTGCTGCTTTTTCGGGGATCGTTATCACCAAGCTTTCATTGTAAGTATCTGCATCCATAATAGATAAAACATTTACTACAACATTTTCCCACAAGAAAAGATTAGTGGACATGCCGAAATTATTGGTAATTTCTAACCGGACTTCTTTATTGTCAAAATTTTGAGTGGTTATTTTTGGCACTCTAGACTGATCAACATTACCTGCAACTAAAAGGGAATTAAACCCTCCAATTCCATTATCAATTTTAACCGGATTATTCGGATCTAAAAACCAATTTCCATCTGCAACAATTTGGTATTGATATCTTCCGGGGTTCATTATGAGTTCTGTTTGCCAGATACCATTTTTGTTTTCCATAAAAATGACATTGGGATTCCAGTTTGTCATTTCGCCCACTATGGAGACCTTAGTATAAATTGAATCTTTGGGGTTAAATTGAAAGATTATTTTTTCTTTTTTTGATTTTCTGAGAAGTAGCGTATAGGTTTCTTTTGCAGTGGTAATATTTAACTCACTTAAAATTGGAACAGAATCTTTGATTGCAATAAGAATTAATTTGCTTTTATCATCACTCCATTCAAATTTCAAAAAGCCCGGGGTTTCAATTTCTTTTATAGCATTTATATCTACAAAATAATCTTCGAGATACACTTCAGTAGTATCAATTTTAAGGTTGATAGGCGATGCCAGTCCGAAGATCTCGGATTGGGAGAAGGTTTGTTTGATGGAGAATAACAGAAGTAAAATGCTTAGAGTCTTTTTCATATTTTGTTTTTTTGGCCGGGAAGGTGGGAAGTTTGCGGGAAGTAAAATAAAATTCGTTACCGTAAACTTACCGACTTACCGGCTAATTTT
>CAZXBG010000233.1:0-4098 GCA_964638865.1 uncultured Chitinophagales bacterium
ATGATATTGAAATGACAGATGCTCCCCAGAAAATAAATTTGACCCGAAATAAGCGGAATTCCGGAAGGAAAATTCAAGTTTCGGTTTACCACAAATCACGACGAAACTGCATGGGACGAACCACCCGTAACATTATTTAATGGCATAGATGGTGCTCTTGCTGCTTCTGTAATTACTTTGTATATGAATGGTATTCCATTATTATATAATGGTCAGGAGGTAGGATGTACCATTAATTTACCGCTGTTCAGTGCAACACCAATTAATTGGACATTGAATGGCAATATGCTTAATACCTACGAAAAATTAATAACACTGTATAAAGATCATCCATCGTTAAGAATTGGGGAAATAATGCAGTATAACAACAGTTTTATTCTCGCGTTTAAAAAATCTTTTGAGAATGAAGAAACTCTTATAATTGTGAATGTTAAATATATCAATAAAGACTTTCCCATTCCTGCAGAATTAAATGGATCTACCTGGACCAATCTGATGAGTGGTGAGGAAATAAATTTGGGTTCTAATGTGACTTTGTTGCCCTACTAATTTAAAATATTAAAACGAAACATTTAATTTCGAGTCGGCTAATAATTAAACAATGCGCTTTCCACCAAATCTTAAATACTTTTTATTATTTATTGTTGCAATTGGTGCTATTGCACTCGCAACAATTTATTTGCCGTTGGTAATTCCAAATATCGGAGAAATACTAATTGGTCTTGTAACATTTGGAATGTTGGTTTTGGTGATATTTGTTTTTGTTAAACCTTTTATTATGTTTCTGTATGCCAGGGCAGATGGTTTATTTGAAGTATACATGGATAAAAATGAAAAAGGCATTCATATTTTTTCGTATCATTTGAATTCCGGCGGCGAATCTTCCACACGCTCAATAAGAGATGTACAATATCATTTTATTGTATTTGAAGGTGGAAAATCTCATTTCAAGGAATTATTTTCACATACTATGGAACCCGCCTCAGGCAGAAGTGGTTGGGGTGATTTTTATTCCTTTGAGGAATCAGTTTTACAGAGCAAACAATTATCTCACTCCCTCCAAAAATTTTCCGGAAAAACAAATATGGATCTTGCTTTAGGGCGACATTTAAAATCGCATGGTAACCCGGAAGAATATGAGATATTTCAGGATGAATATCTAATCACGATCAAAAAATATTCGAATAGTGTTGATGAGGGGTATATAATTATTTGTAAAAACAAAACTACACATAAAATTAGATGGACACGAAAAATTTAATTCATTTGCATTGCAATATTATTAAATGTCAAATTTATGAGTTAATCATCAAATTGTTTTTCAGTTTCATTACTTTCCAAAGGCAGATCGGAAAAACCTTTTGGCAACCTCGATGCTCTTTTAAGTGACTCATTCAACAAAAACTCTATTTGCCCATTCACACTCCTGAAATCATCCTCAGCCCATTTTTCAATGGCCTTAATGGTATCAGGATTGATACGGAGTATAAGTGCTTTTTTAGTTTCTTTTGACATCAGATCTCTTTTTGCGAACAATATTTTTTCATTGCAGAGGTAAGACCATAATAATTATTAGTGCTGAATATATAGGTATGATCGCTTTTTGTTTTAATCTCAATATATTCATTTCCTCCCATCATAAAAGAGGTTTGTTTTGCGAATGTATTTTTCTTGTAGCCAATTTTGTAATGCTCTTTAAATCCTTGTTTTGTTTTTAATTTCCAGGTAACCATCTCGTTGAAATCTAATATTTTAGTTTTTCTAATGATCGGGGAATAGCTATAATGAAATCCAACTTTATTTATTTCAGTAATGAGTTTAAGCCGAAACATAAAATAAAATACCAATGCCAGAAATACTAAGATGGTTATAACAACCCATGCCATACTCAAATAATCGCTACCGGCTCCATTCATTTCCCGCATGCTGAATATCATTCCTGTTATCACGGAAATTCCGCAAATAAAAAAAATGATGAATAATAATTTGCTGTTTAATTGTTGTTCCTCCAAATAGTCCATACCTGCAATTAAAATCGAATAATTGTTCTCCGACAAATTGTTTCGATTTGCCGGAGAACAGATTTATTTTTTTAATGATATAATGTTCCTGTATTCACCACCGGGCTCGCTGCTTTATCGCTGCATAATACAACCAATAAATTGCTCACCATAGCAGCCTTTCTGTCTTCATCAAGTTCAACAATACCTTCTCTCTTTAATTTTTCTAAAGCTAAATGCACCATTCCAACGGCACCTTCCACTATTTTTGTTCTTGCAGCAACAACTGCAGTAGCTTGCTGACGCTGTAACATTGCATGTGCAATTTCTTCTGCATACGCTAAATGTGTAATTCTGGCTTCTATTACTTCAACTCCTGCTAATGCAAGTCTGTCTTTTAATTCTTTCATTAATTCGCCATTGATAAAATCACCACCGCTGCGCAATGTAATTTCCTGACCTTCTTCATCGGAAAAATGATCATAAGAATAACTTCCTGCAAGGTGACGAACAGCTGTATCACTTTGTAATTTTACATACATCTCATAATTTTCCACTTCAAACCGCGCCTTTGCAGAATCCACTACGCGCCAGATAATTACGGTCCCAATAATAATTGGATTGCCCAATCTGTCGTTCACTTTTATTTTATCACCTTCCAGTGTTCTGGCCTTTAACGAAATCTTGGCTTTTCCATAAAAAGGATTTCCCCAAAAAAATCCGTTATCTACTACAGTTCCCGAATATTTTCCAAAAAGTGTAAGCACTTTCGAATCATTCGGGTTTACGATAAAGAACCCGATCATGATAAAAAAGATCACAATAAACAATAAAGAAAATGCAGGATGATAATAGAGCATGAGGTAAAGATTACCGGCTATCATCAGAAAAAATACAAATAACATCAGGTATCCGGATGCTGTTTTGGTGGCTTTGTTTACTATCATAGTGTTAAGTTTAGGTTGATATTGAAATGATATCACAAAGATATAATAATGATTTTGACATTTGCAAGGGTTTGGGGAAATATTTTGTAGCAGAGGTAGTGGGCAGTTGGCAGTGGCAGTTAGCAGTTGGCAGTGGCAGTAGGCAGTGGCAGTTGGCAGATTTTCAACCCAGAACTTAGAATCCTGAACTCAGAACCCCGAACCCAGCATTCAAAACACTTTTATCTCAAACTCATCTCTCCCTTCCAAAAATGGTAATCCATTTCTTACTTTTTTGATGTGTTCTGAAGATAATTTTAAAGTCTCCACACATTCCACTCCCGAAACTGAAATTAATTTTTCCCCCATTGGATCAATAATACAGGAATGACCCGGATGATAAAATCCATTTCCATCTGTTCCAACGCGATTAACGCCAACCACATAACTTTGATTTTCAATTGCACGTGCAATTAATAAATGTTCCCAGGCATAAATTCTTTTTTCGGGCCAGTTGGCTACATATATTAGAAGATCGTAAGGGTGATTTCCCATTTCGGTATAGGGAGAGCTTTGTCTCGCCCAAATAGGGAAACGAAGATCGTAACAAATAAGCGGTAATATTTTCCAATCATTACATTCCGGAAATATTTTTGAATTACCCGCAGTAAAATATTTTTGTTCATCACCTAAAGTAAATAAATGCCTTTTATCATAATACGTATAATCACCGTCCGGATGCATCCAGATTAATCTGTTATAATAATTTCCCTTATCTGCAATAATTAAAGATCCGCAAACAATCGCATTTTTTTTTGATGCAGTTTGA
Source organism: uncultured Chitinophagales bacterium (assembly GCA_964638865.1). Taxonomy (GTDB): domain Bacteria; phylum Bacteroidota; class Bacteroidia; order Chitinophagales; family BACL12; genus UBA7236. Next base: position 3,756 of record CAZXBG010000233.1, read on the forward strand.
TATAACCATGACATGCTATTTCCTGTCATGGTTTCGGCGAGTACTTTCGTATTCATCGAAAATCCAGTGGTAAACATTTCCGGCAACACAATAAGATCAGTTCCCATAACAGGTTCCAGTAATTCATCAAAATGTTGCAGATTTTTTTTGCTATTTTCCCAGAGGAGATCTGCTTGTATTATTGTAACGGTTAGGTCATTCATAATTTATAATTCATTTGTTTAATGCATACCACCTCTTTGCATCTTTGCATGAAAAAAATAAAAAGTATCACGCAAAGTCGCAAAGACGCAGAGGAACAGCCAAAAATAGATTTAAATTTATTTATATCCATACTACCTCT
>CAZXBG010000234.1:0-4090 GCA_964638865.1 uncultured Chitinophagales bacterium
AACCGTTATAACCAATGGTTTACAGGAACATTCTACATATTATTAAGCCTTTCGACAACGGCGGTCCAACAATCTGGACAGTTGACCGACTGAATAAGCGCAGACGAAGACAGATTTATCAGACTTCATTTCCCTCGAAATACAACTTCGTAATTTTTAGTTAACTTTAAATTCTGTCTAATGAAAAATTTATTTAATAACAATATAAATTTCCGAAAAACTGTTTTTCTCTTCGGATTATTATTAACCGGGTCAATAATTGCGGCTTCGTTTAGGTCAAATATCGCTCTTAATACAAATTTACTTACCCCTTCTCCAAATATTGCAGAATTCTTGCCTGATTCAACATTTGATGACTCAACGGAAATTTATGATTTAACCGATACTGCATATTCTTATTCCGACGGTGCTGATTCAATTTATGTAATTGCAGATTCTACAAACTTAGATACAACTTTTATTGAAGGCCGTTTTGGTAATGGAAACATACCCAATATGCACAATACAAATAATTATACAACCGCGAAAATAGGCTTAGGTGCTGATCCAATTACTTGCACACCACTTTTCGGAGGTGCACAACCTGAGATCATTAATAAGGGGTTGTATGGCATTAATGTTTCCGGCATGTTTGACAATGCCACCTGCCCCAACGATGGCAGCGCAGCAGATCAATGGCAATGGCTGAGTGACCTTCGCCCGGAAGTATTGCGTTTTCCGCATGGTGCTAATGGAAAGTTTATGCATTTATTGCATACTGTGGGCGGACTTCCAACCGATACAGCTGTGGGATATGGATATGACCTGGGAGAACTCATCCGATATTTTGATGCATCTGATAATGATTTTGCTGATCTTGTGCCGGGAATCTATCCTAACATTACGGCGGCAATTGCCGCAATTTCTACTCAATCCGATTTGAACCTTCCTGAATGGAATTCATGGATGGACCCTTCTGTTTCAGGGAAATTTGGGACATTTTTAGGCAAATGGCAAGTGCAACAGCAACTTACAGTTACTGCAACCGACCATAGCAATTATCTAACTGATTTTATTAAACTGATTCAGAAAATTGAGACCGATAATCCGGGTCATAAAGTAAAAGTGATCGTTTGCCTCAATATTTTAAGCGAGACATCAGCAGAGTGTGCTGCAATCGTAAATTTCTTGCGCTCGAACCCGATACATAACTGCACCGTTCCGGGTGTTGAACTTGGTAATGAATGCCCTACAGATTTTCATTGGACTGTAATGGGTTTTGCCCATTTTTCGGAGCATGCTGCGCCTGCCGGTTGCGATCCTGCATTTAATGGGTCGTATTGGAGTTTTATAAATGGAGATCCATATACAACAGCAGCAGCACAAACAAGACTTGGTTTATTCTTAAACCCGGCTATGCAATTGCAAGATGCAACAGGGCATTATTATAATCGGGATTTTATAAAAGCATTTAAATATAATTTTCTCACAAATTGTAAAATCGGGATTCCGGGTGAAGGGACGCAAGATGATGAAGTTTCACCATTACCATTTTATCTTATTGAGGGAGGATACCCTAAGACTGCAAATGAATGGAATGATGATTTGGTTTCCCATTATCCGGACAATATTCCAACAATGCCTCCGGGACTTGAAAAGAAAAAATTTGATGCCGTTATTCTGCATCCTTATTTAGATGATAATCAGAATTGGGGGCCTCCAATTGCTGATTTATTATCACCTGCCGCTCCCTATGCAGATAGATGGAATTATGATACTTATGATACACGACTTCAAGCTGCATTTGATGACATTTTATTTTTTGATCCTGCCAATCCTTCTGATCCTGCATCCGACAGTTTTATGGGATTTATTAAACATGGACATAAGGTAGCATGGAATGATTATAGAGATGTATTCTCGTTTATACCAACAACGCCTACCGATAATGTTAGGAAAGAATTATGGATGACGGAATATAATATAAAAACAAGCGTGAGTGCCGACCCATCCACATTGCAAAGAGGAGTTTATACAAACGGATTTACGCATGGCTTTTTATTGCAGGAATGGTTTCTGAAAAATATTAAAGTAAATTTTGCAAGTGGCTACAAGAAAAATTTCTTTACTTATGCTACATATCAAAACTATGCGGGTGTTGGCGAGGATTTATTGACTCCCGCAGATGCGCCCCGGGAATTATATAATTATCTCTGTTTGGATTACCCACCATATAACCTTGGGGGTAATAATCCAAACAAAAGAAACTACTACATGAAACGGACAAGCTATTTGGTGATGTCGATGTTAAAAGATATTACAGCACTTAACTTAAAATATGTTCCTACAAGATATTCTACAAAATTTGGAAATATAAATGCAACGCCAACTATGTTTATTGATCCGGAATACAATAACTTGAATATGTATTTTACAAACGATAAGGCAACCGAACAAGATTATTATGTTGACGGCGTTAATCTTCCGGGATTATATACTCCTACTCCTATAATCACTTTTGGCGATGCAGTAATCCGCCATATTAGCGGAGTGCAGTTGTATTCAAATTCAGGGACAGGCACACTGTTCAATCCTTTGTTCAATACAGGGTATACAAACCCAACTCCTGGGGACAGAACTTGTTATACCGGCGAACTATTGCCACCAGCTTATTTATATCCGATTGAAATTCAAACAGCATACTTCAGTCTTAATGCACCGGACTGTCCCGAAGCACCTTCAACAGTAGGGGTGTGTATCACAGTGCCACCCTATTCAATTGGTTATGTAAAAATACCGATTCAAAAAAATTATCGCTATTCCGAATCAGGAATTGACGACAGAAATGAAATTGTTATTTATCCTAATCCTGCAAATACTTCGTTCTCCTTTTATCAATATCACAATCAGGGAGGACCGGAACAAAGAAAGATTGAAATATATTCCATTACAGGTAATTTGATGATGGCAATTTCCGCAAATGAAAACTCACCTGTTGATATTTCAAATGTCCCTTCCGGTATTTACTTGATTAAAATTTATAAACAGGAAGAACTGCTGACTGTTAAAACATTGATTAAAACTAATTAAAATGAAAAAAAATAAGCTGCTTCAATATTCATCAATGGCAGTTACATTTATTGCCTCGGGCGCCGAATTAGGCGCCCAGGCAGTTTATGTTGATATTGATCCAGATACTGTGCTATCAGTTATCCCATTTGAAGTGTATAGTATTCAACTAGACAATGATCCTATTTTGGAATACAACTTCACGAAGGGAGCTGGATCAGGCTATGCTGACTGGTGCGAATGTTATGAATATATAACTGCCATCAATTTGAATGGAACAGAAAGTAAAGTAGTATTTACCTCATATCAGTTTACAAGCGATCAATATCTTGTTTCCGCAATGGAGCCGGGAGTATTAATTGGAGAGAGTTTAAATTTTAAGGACAATGATACCAAAATGGCTTATCGAATTATTCCTGATTGGTCGATATACTATGTTTTTGATGGGGGTGACTGGTTTCCGGAAGCAATTGATAAATATGTAGGTATAAGATTTGAAGATTCTTTGGATTGTATGCACTATGGATGGATACGATGTAGTGTTGAAGATGGTGGCAGTAAACTGACAATTAAAGATTATGCATTTGAAACCAAATGTGATGTTGCAATTGTTGCAGGTGATACTATTGGTGATACAACTGGAGTTGGAGTTGATAATTTGATAGAAACGGATGCAATTATTTATAGTTTCGGAAAAAGTATCTATATCAGAAATAAAAATTTTACGAACAGCCTTGTAACCATATTCAATTCGCTCGGTCAACTTGTTTTAGTGGAGGAATTAAAGGAGGAATATTCTGAAATTGATATGAAATTAAATCTGTCTGGTATTTATTTGGTTAGGTTGACAAGCGGTGATAGATTTTTTATAAAGAAAGTAGTTATAAAGTGAATTCGTCTCAAACCACTGGTTATAACAAAACCTTTGCAAAATGGCTGAGTGATAAGTAACAAAGAAAATTAATCGTTAAATAATATTTTTTGGATACCATAAACCATATCGTTTAGTTGCCGCCACTTCGCAAAGCTTCTAAACGTTAGG
>CAZXBG010000235.1:0-4078 GCA_964638865.1 uncultured Chitinophagales bacterium
CATTTCGGGAACTGCTTGTCCTTCCTTACCCATGAAGTTGTTTTCAATGAGCCACTCTCTTACAAATTCCTTTGAAAGTTGTTTTTGATGTGCGCCTTTTTTTTGTCTTTCTTCATATCCTTCAAGATAAAAATAGCGCGATGAATCAGGCGTATGAATTTCATCCATTAACAGTATTTTGCCATTGTGCAACCCAAATTCGTACTTTGTATCCACTAAAATTAAATCGCGCGCATTTGCCATGGTGCTTCCTGCTTTAAAGAGGTTGCGCGTGTAATATTCCATCAATTCATATTTATCGGGCGTAATTAAATTGCGTTTTAAAATTTCACCTTTAGAAATATCCTCATCATGTCCGGCATCTGCTTTTGTTGTTGGCGTGATAATGGGTTCCGGAAATTTGTCGTTTTCTTTCATGCCATCGGGCATCGCAACTCCGCAAATCATGCGTTTCCCGGCATTGTATTCGCGCCAAGCATGTCCCGCTAAATATCCTCGAATTACCATTTCTACTTTAACAGGCAAACATTTAATGCCTATGGATACACGCGGATCGGGAACGGATAATAACCAATTTGGGGCCATATCCTTAGTTGCATCTAAAAAATACGAGGCCAATTGATTGAGCACCTGACCTTTAAACGGAATTGGACGCGGCAAAATAACATCAAAAGCAGAAATACGATCACTAGCCACCATTACAAGATATTTATCTTTTATGGTGTAAACATCTCTAACCTTTCCATGATAAATTGCTGTTGCCCCTGGTATTTTCAAATCAGTACTCAAAACGGTCATAAAACAAAATTAAAGGACAAATTTACGGTTTCTGTTATTTTATTCTGTATGTTATAATAGCATTATCTACACAGGTAACCAACATTTTATCCCCATTTCTGGTAATATCATCAATAATAAAATTGGCACCGGCAAGAACAGGGAAACCCTCCATTATTTGACCTGAATTATTAAATAATATTAATTTATTTTCGGTTGAAACAGCTCCATAATAAAATTGATCCATAAATTCGAACGATACTACCTCATTAAAAGAAGAATCAATTTCAGCAACAAATAAAGATTTCCCATTTATTGATTTGGCTTTAAAGTAAAAACCTTCCAAATACAAAATATCTGTGGTATCATCCACATTAACTTTTGCAAAATTTCCGGAAATGAAATTTTCGGGAGCTGCCAAAGTTTTTGTATTCAAGTTATTATCCGCAAGAATGATATTCCCCTTTGCATCCATAAAATATTTTGTATTGCCGTTTGTGTTAGTTGCAATAATATTATTCTTCACAGGAATGGAACGCACTGCATTTCCGGCTTCCTTTCTAAATTGAATTCCTTTCGAATTGATAAAAACCAGTAAGTTATTTTTATCGGAAGTCATTTCAAATAACGGTAATAAAACATCGCCGGTATTACGTTGTGGATTCCAACCCGGAATTGGTTTTCCGTCTTTAAAAAATCCATAAATATTATCATTATCACATGCAACAAACATGCGATAATCATTTTTTGTGTTCATAAGAACGGTTAATGGATTCGTTATCTTCGCTGTTAAGGTGATGGGAAATCCCTCTACGGCATTTCCGTTCATATCCAACAAATAAATGGCATCGGAAGTATTAAATAAGATCTGCGATTTATCATTTCCATAAAAATCAACTTCATGAATTTTACCGGTAATTTTATTGGGTAATTTTTGTTTCCACAACACATCACCACTTGCATTAATCAGATACAATTGATGCGCAGTATCCTGCACAACAATACTTTTTTGTTTATTCAGTTGATTATAAACAGTAAATGGTCCGCTTTCAATTGGATGATCAACCTGCAATTTCCACAATATCCCGTTTTTACGCTGAGGAGCTGCACTATAACTGATAAATCCATTTAACAAATAAACATTTTTATTATTGCTGAATTGTATTTCTAATCTTGGGAATTTTTGCAATAAATTAAAATTCTTTTCTATAGAATCTATATGTTTGTCGGAAACAAAACCTGAAATAATTTGTTCCGATTTACTGAGATTTAGATAAATCGAATTGTTGAATGATGCAGATACATGGGTTTTAAATTCGTTATACTCACCATCTGCCATTAATGTTTCCCCATTTTCAATAGCATCAAGCATATTTTTAAGTTGTAATAACTCGAAGGTGAAAATAAGATCATTTTTATTCCACGCGGCATAACATAATTCAGGAAACTGAGCTCCGGCAATTCCGGTAATGATATTTTTTGCTGCAATTTCCATAATTACATGACCTCTGTAGCGCAAGGTGTCGGACACCACCGCATATTTTAATTTATTTTCGGCCAAAACTCTATCAGAAGTAGGAATAATGAGGAAACTCCTTTTCATAAAGTTTTGATCCAACGATTCTGAAATACCAAATAAGATATTATTTGTCATCCAGGGCATCCAATGATCAAAATAATCGCGGTTCTCGGTTTCGTCGGTAAAAGAGGAAGCAATATTTTCGGATAAACGTTCTGCATTCACGCGATAAAGCACAACGGAATTTGCAGGGACAGATGCATTCATATCTACAGAAAATTCGCCTGTGTATTGGCTGAGGAGCAGATCGTTTTTATCATTTTTTGATGCAGCATATCCGTTAATGGAAACACCCGCTTCCCCAAACTCAAATTCGAATCCCATCCAGGATACAAATTTATTGATCTGCATAATAGATGCATATTTATCATTTGAGGCGAACAGAGAAAGGTAATTGCTCATCTGATCTGAATTCAAATAAAAACTATGATCCGCTTTTTTATTCATATTCCCATATACTTCCTTAAACCCTGCATTTTCCGTAACCGGATCTCCATTTTTTAATTGCAGTATAGCATTTTCCACCAAAACGGAAGAAGCACTGAAAATAAATACGCCGCTAACTTTTGCAAATGAAATAGCTATTCCGGTTTGTTTGTAACTCAGTTCATAGATATCGGCCCTTTCGAATCTGTGTACCGAAACATTTGGTTGTTCGCCATTAAATTCAGGAATAAACTGTTTGAGATTTAATCTTGCAGCTTCATCCAATTGCAATAAAAATAAATACTGCACATTGTTATCGCCGGATGCAAATGCACCGGAGAGAAAATTTTTATTTTGAATATCTGATAATAATTCTGCCTTGGTGCCACAAATTTTGTTGAATAATTCCAGGTCTTTTTTTAGATTGCCAAATAATTGTGTTTGCAACATATCTTGCATAACAATTTGATTGTTTAATAAAACAGTAAAGGCATCCGTTTTTTTAACATCGAAAAAACAAATAACATCCTGCGGCATCCCGTTTAAAACAGTTTCATTTCTTTTATTAAAAAACATAAGGTAAACTGTAATAAATAAAACTACAGCTAAAATTCCGCCAATGGTCCATATTTTTCGTTGCTCCATAGTGTTATGATTACCTTTGCAAAGCTATATCGAAATATCATTTGTGTATACGCATATATGCACATACAAACTCAGGTTATGGAACAAAAACAAATCATTCGCTGCGCTGCAATTTCCGGCGCCTTCTCCGTTGCTTTAGGTGCATTTGGAGCCCACGGATTACAACAATTGGAAACCGCACAAAAAATCACTTCAGAAGATATCAGGATTTTTGAAACGGCAGTGCGGTATCAGTTTTATCACACTTTTGCCTTATTAGCAGTAGCGGCCTTTTCCAACATATTAAAACCCAAATTGAAAAACTGGTCAGTTATCGCATTTATTACCGGCATGATCATATTTTCGGGCAGTCTTTATTTCCTATCCCTTTCACAATACCTTTTCGGAGAACGCATGGCATGGCTCGGAGCAATAACTCCACTCGGTGGTTTATCACTGATCGCGGGTTGGATATTGTTATTTATTTCTGCGTTTTCGAAGGAAAAGAGTTCTGAGTTTTGAGTTCTGGGCCTACATGCCTACGGCGTAAGCATCAGGCAGGTTTTGAGTTCTGGGTTCCGGGTTCAGATTTTGGATAGAAGATCCGCCCACTGAAAACTGCGACTGGTTCTGAGTTCTATTCTGGTAGACGATCAGCCCACTGCCATCTGC
>CAZXBG010000236.1:0-4073 GCA_964638865.1 uncultured Chitinophagales bacterium
GATGGGTATAGGTTTGGGTTTAATGGGAAGGAGAATGACGACGCGATAAAAGGTGATGACAACAGTTTGGATTTTGGAGCTCGGGTTTATGACCCTAGACTTGGCAAGTTTTTATCCTTGGATCCTTTGTCTAATAATTTTCCTTGGAACTCACCATATGACTTTGCGGAAAATAGAGTAATTCAAGGGGTTGATAGAGATGGAAAAGGCTTTGAATATTATGGCAGCATGGTAACATTCAACTTAGGTGTTTCTTTGAGTTCTGGAAATGGCTTTAGTTTTCTTGGCGGAATTGGATTTGCTGGTGGCGAAAATATAGAAAAATATAGGCTAGTTTCTGCTATAGAGGTTGGATATTCGATGAAAAACCAGTTTAAAGCATCCTTTGGATTAGGAAGTATGATAAACATGGGTACAGAAGGCTCTAGCTTTCCCACCTCGCAGACCTTTGGTACAACTTCTCAACCAATTGTTAATGATTATGTCTCCTCCTTTGGCATTAATGGTGGAGGTTCAATTTCTGAAGCAAATGGTAGTACCTTAGATTTCCAACTTTCATTTAAGTTTAGCATTGTGGATGTAGGTGGCATTACAGCAAGTTTAAGTGGAAGTACAAATACGAATATTATTAAAACAGGTGAACTAGATGTGCAATCAGGCGGTGCAGATTTTTCTTTTACACCTAATTCGCAAATTGGTGCACCACTATTTATTAATCCCTCTGCAACTATTGGGGAGGAATATGGAGACAGAGCAATTTCATTTAAATACAGTTATGACAAAAACCAACAAATTGGATTTGAAAACAAGATATCAGTTTCTGCAAGTTTAGGGACAATTCAAGGATTAGGAGGTCTAAATAAAGGGACTCAATTCGGTTCCTATACATCAATTCCAACAACTTCACCAAATTTCCAACCTAATTTCAACTATATCTCAGGCAAAAACATTAGCTTTAATCTTGATTATTCCTTTGGAACCAGTGATGCTCGAGCAAAGGGCGCTACGGGAACTGTAGGTGTTGGAGCAGCTGCAACGGTAACCGGATATTCAGATCAATGAAATTTAATATTTTATATTTTTTGAATTTTATTTTGTTCAGTCTTTGCATAAAGGTGAGTCAATGTCAAATTCCAGATTCAATCACAAACTCAGAAAAAGTTAAGTCTGAATCAATACCGTCATTTCATTTGGGGATTAATGTTGGTGGAGGAAGATATTTTCCGAATTCAAATGTAAATGAATATATTGAAAATGGTAATATGCCAATTGTTGAATTCGAGATTGGATTAAAGCGTGTTGGAATTCATATCAAACACTATAATTTTTATGGTGAGATTATTAAAGATCTTGTTTTTGATGATAAATGGATAATCGGATATATTACGATATGCAGTATAACAGAACTAGGAATTGATTATGAAGTAAGAATTACAAATAAGTTTTCAATTACTCCTTCTATCTCAATAGGCCAAAGTTATTTTGTCCTATCTGACTCTATGTATCATAAAAAATATCAGAGTGATTTCTTTTATAATACCATATTAGGTTTAAACACGAACTATATACTTCTAAGCTTAGGTAATGTCAAATCAGATAAGCCGAAACGCAATGTATCCTTTTCTACCTTGGATCTATTGCTATCTAGTTCATTTACCTATATTCCAAACTATTATTATAATTTTTTTGAGATCAAATCAGGCAATTTCCTTATTGGTTTAAAGGGCGCTTTAAAATTTAATTTTAGTTATTAAATTTGTTTTCGAGAATCTATTTTCTACGAATAAATTTTTTCGAAATTAAATATCATTACGATAATTCGACTTCCTTAGATTCAACAACACATACAAAATGAAAAAATATTTGATTTGAAAAATTAAAACCTACTTAGCCAAATATTAAAAAAATATCAGACAACTTTTAGGGGCTTTAAAGGTTGTTCTTCAGTTCTTCTGACATCGTGAGTTTTCGCTATATACTTTGATTTTTTGTAATTTGAATTAGACCTCTTGGCTTCTAAGTCTTAGTATCGAGTTGGTTCATTCATGCTTACGTTGTATTCAGAAATTAAAGTATTCATTGAGTTTCTTGGCTTTCAAATATAACATTAAAGGGAGATAATTATGTATTTAACTATGGTAATTTATCATTTTTTAATTTGGAAATTTTATCGAAAACCAGGTCTGTTTCATAATCCATAAATTGTTGTGCATAGTGAACATATTTATAGTTCTTTGCTTCCTGCTGCATGTCCTGAGATCTTCCTTACCATTGTTTCAAGCATTTCTAGACTCAATAAAGTCGTGATTGCTGTCCTTTGCATGGTATGAGCAGTTACACTTATTTATCAAAAAAAAATAATGGATTAAAAATATGACTCTATTTAAAACATGGGTCGTTTTCAGCATTCGCACTAATGTCGTCCTTGACCAATCCCATTAGAATTTCATAATAAAGTTTTAAATCTGGATAGTGAATGTCGAAACCTTCATTATAAAAGCAACCATACTCATCATTACCTAAATGATATAGCAAGCCAATGTCAGGGTTTATATAATCAATAAAGCAGTATGAATCTATAATATGCTTGAATTTATAAATTACCAAGTAGGGGTGTAACGTATCAATAATTATATTTTCAAATTTTATTTTTGATTCTGTTTTATTGTATTTAACTAAATCAGAATTAATAGCAGGATCGTAAAAATTATCACTATAAATAAACATTGAGTTGTCTAACTCTGCGAAATCAATGATATATACTAGTGTGTCTGCCGGAAGTGTTGGACTATATTGTTTAGATAGGTATGTATAAACCCTGTTATTGTTTTCATTCTTATACACAAATTTAATAGGTCTGCTAGCAGAGTAACCTTTATAAATACCTAAGCAGCTATAATAATTAAAAGTTCCTTTTGACAGTGAATCGAATGCCTGGGCTAAGATAATTTTTCTAAATGAAATACTATCCAAAGTCAATGATATATTTTCTTTTAATGGCTCTTGAACAGTTTTACATGAAAAAAATGCAAGTAGTATAAGAGTTACAAGAAATAGTGAATAAAACTTGATAAATTTCATTTTCATATCTTATTTAGCACCTTCCTCTTGCTGATCTTCAAATATTTCAAGAGTTGCATGGTCGGACGCAGTTTGGCCTTCAAGTTCATTATCGCTTAACATGACATCAATTGCATTATATGCCTTTTCTGGATCGTCTGCCCTTTGATTATGTATATGCTCATCACTTAAAATAGATGGTCCCGAATATTTCTTACTTAACCAAGGTAAAGTAATCCCGACAGTATTTTGTGCTCCTTCTTCAGGGGTGTTACCAGCAATGCCTGTGACATTATCACCTTCATCTTGTACTTCATCGTAGATTACTGTCACCCCGGCATTTATAAGCGCTTTATATAAGGGAGAAGTCTTGGATACTGCAGATGTAATTAGAGTTACCGATATTTCAGTTTCCGATGATATTTTTAAATTATCTCTATTCTTGGCAATATATAATGCAGTTTGTGCCGCCACGACGCTGCCATAACTTGAACCCACTAAATTCAATGGTTCTCCTTGGTTACATTTATGAAAATCATCAGTTACAAACTTTACTGATTTCCTTAATACCTTATCATCCTTTAAATTAGAAATAGGTATTGATCCATGATCCGCTTGCCATTGCAAGTTTTGAGGAACATTTCTATGTCCAACCGTAACTGTAGAAAAATCCTTTTTGCCCAAAGCCCCGCTCATAACACGAATAAATGTTTTTGTAAATTTCTTAAGGTTATTAGGGTCATATTTTAAACCTGGGAAAAAATAAACCTTTTTCCCATCTTTGTCAATGTTAACAATCGGATTATTAAGTGCGTAGCTATAGGGGGAATGTGCTGGATAATCCTTGAATAAGGGGTCTATCGAGAACCATTTACCGAGTCGGGGATCATAAATCCGTGCTCCAAAGTCATAGCTATTATTTTCACCTTTTATTTCTCCATCCCCTTCCTTCCCTCCGAACCCAAACCTATACCCATCAGCACTTGCGGCCTTCCAACTCCGTCCAGGCATTA
>CAZXBG010000237.1:0-4019 GCA_964638865.1 uncultured Chitinophagales bacterium
TTATAGAAAACTTTCCTTGGAATAGAGGATTGTCCCCAACTTTTAATATTGACCCTGTTTTATTCTTTGGTTGTACTCATCAAATTCATTGGCAAAACCTCCACCGTCAAATCCTTCTTCCAACTGATTGCAAATTGCAGTAAGTGCCCCATCGGGTACAAACATATCAGCACGAACAAAAAAAAGAATATTGCCTTTTGCCTGTTTTACACCTTCGTTTAATTGTTTTGCTTTCCCTTTTCCGCTGCTCACAACTCGAGCATATTTTTTTGCTATTTCAACAGTGCTATCAGCACTTCCACCATCGGCAATAATAATTTCCGTTCCTTCTTTGCAGGAAATTTTATTCAGTCTTACCAGTGTTTTTTCAATGACCGAACCTTCGTTATAGGTTGGAATAATTATAGAAATCATTCTTTAGAGCGTAAAAATCGAGTGAAAACCTTTTTCACTATTTCGGAATAAGTAGGATAGACATAAATAGTTTCTGCAAAATTCTGGGCGGGAATTTTATTTTTAATTGCAACCGTTAAAAACTGAATCCATTCTCCTGCGTGAGCTCCAATTGCATCTGCTCCAACAACATGATTTTCAGAACTGAAAATTACTTTCAGAAATCCAATTGTGCTTTTATCAGTAATAAAGCGGTCAATGTTAGCATCCACTTTAAAGACAGAAATGGTATCTCCGAATTTTTCTCTTCTTGTTTTTCTGATAAACCAACGTGAGCAATTTCCGGTTCTGTAAATATTGCCCTGGGAAATATGTTTAAATCATTTGCTTTTTTGTTTCCGTTTACTATATTTTCCACTATAATGTTTGCCTGATAGGAGGCGGTATGTGTGAATTTTAAAAACGAGGTAACGTCACCGAAAGCGTATATATTTGGCGTTGATGTTTGAAGGAAAACGTTTGTTACAATTCCTTTTTCCGAGAATTCGATTTCTGCTTTTTCGAGATCAAGCCCGGTAACATTGGGCTGTCTGCCTGTCGCCAGAAAAATTCTTTCAGCAGAAATTTCTTTCTTTTCACCTTTCTCTATGAATCCGACAACTACTTTTCCATTTTCATTTCTAAAGTTTTTTAACTCGCTCGAAGTAATAATATCAATGTTTTCCATTTTGAAAACATTATTAATAATTTCGGCTGCTTCATTATCCACAGGTTTCAAAATTCTTGGATTACGATCAAGAATGGACACTTTGCTTCCGAAGCGTGAAAGTGCTTGCCCAAGTTCGGCAGAAACTACTCCGCCACCTATAAATACAATAGATTCCTTTAGTTTTCGTATTGACCACAAATTTTCGTTGTGATGAAAGTAAATCTCATTGCTTCCCGGCACATTTACTTTTTGGGGAGACGAACCCGTACAAATTATTCCATAGATGAAATAAAAAATATCCTCACCAATTTTAGCCGAATTTTTGCTGATAAATTTCGCTCCAATGTTGTTAATATATAAATCTATTCCTTGTTTGTCAAAAATTTCCGGTGTTTCTTGCTTGTAAACTCCTTTAACAATAGTATCTACATTTTCCATAGCAGATGCAAAGTTCGCTTTGCCTGAAATTTTTAGTCCATCCAGTCCGTAATTTTCTTGTAGATGTTTTGTTGCTTCGTACATTTTTGCACTATGTAATAATGCTTTACTGGGAATGCAACCATAATGCGTACATTCTCCGCCGATTTTATTTTTTTCCAGCAATGCAACTTTTAATCCTTTTCTATTCGCTGTTGTGGCAGCAACCAAACCTCCTGATCCTGCACCAATAACTACTACAACCTATTTTTTCACTACGGATTTTCATTTAATTTTAAAGTGCTATTCCCTTAGTTTTATGCCTTCAAATTTTTTAGGATGCAAAGTTGTATCCTTATTCAAGTTCATTTGCATCTGCTTTTCGGGAGATGAATTTTCTGGTGCCTTGCCAAATCTTAGTTTCATGGCCCGGAGACCGGATTTCAATTCATCCCACAAATTAGTATTCTTTTTAAATCCATATGCCCTGTATTTACCAGGTTTAACCTTTCCCTTTTCTGCCACAAAAACAGAAACTCGGTTTGCCCATGCTGTAAAAGTTTCCATAAAATTTTTATCATGGATAACATCCTCTGATTGATTATCACTGTACTTTTTATTCACGCCGCTATCCACATATGTCCAAAGCTCATCCGGCACCTCAATTCCCCCATACCTGCATTGCCATACCAAAGGTGCGTAGGCGTGTCTCATATCTTTAAAGGGCTCTTTATTGGGATCAAAATAATTTTTGTGCTGCAAAATTTTAGGTATTCCTTTCTCATCCATTTCATCGCCACCCTGATCACCGTAACAAAAAAAGGCTGCTGTTCTTCCCTCAAGATGGTTTATACTCAGTTCTTTCCATTTTTCTGTATGTTCTAAAGCCATTGCTTTTTCAGGATCTTTATGGGCGATAAGCGTTTCATCGGGATTACCTCCATTCATGCATACCAAACGATCGAACATTAGTTTTAAGTTACTCGTAGGAGCATACCAATTTACCGGACCAATAATTATCCAAGCATCTGCCATGTCAAAACGTGAATATAAATCCGCATTCCACATAAAATCAGGTTCGCTTCTGCTGTTTTTGCTATAACAATTACATGGCCATATACATAATGCCATAGAAGTAGATACGCAGGCATTACAACTTTGTATTTTTTCGCGCGCATAAGCGTTACTTAAATCTTCGTAGTCAATCTCCCATTCCTGTGGCAATATATCTGCCAATTTCAACATCAACATTCGGGCTTTGCCATCAATACCAGGGCAATTATACTGTTTTCGTTGAGAACCGGCAATAATTAGCACACGGAATGGTCTTTTTTCGGCAGGCAATGCGGCATTGGTATCATTTGGTTTCATATTTTTGTAGTATGTGGGAATCGATTAAAGAATACTATATTGCTATTGGTGAAAAATATCAGGTTAACCCAATTGTTTTTGTTGGCATACATGTAATTGCAACTCCACTTTTTATTTTGGCTGTAGCTTGGATCGTGAGGAATTATAAAAAGAAAAAATCTATTTTTATTCCATCCGTCACTGCTTGTTTCATTTTTAATGCTGCAAATATTTACCTGGTAATTTCGGGAAAAGATATTCCTGTGTGGATTTATGCCATTATTGGCATAACCACGATTATTTCCGGATATTTTTCCGTTAAAAAGATTCAGGGTAAAATTCATTCGGTCAAATAATTAATGTAAAAAGCTTCTTCAATTGTTAAATAATATCCAATAATTTCCTTTCAAAACCTGCATCCATCCTTATATTGATCTGTTCCTTTGTATCCAGCACAAGATACAATTTAATTCCTAATTTATAACGAACATTCCTTAAAAGTTCTGCACCCTTTTATGAACTAAATATTTTAAACGCATAGTGTAATAATTTTATAAATCCTGAGGTTAAAGTCTTCTTGTTATTCCTTAGCATAAGCTCTTGGTTGATCCTTGTAGCAACGGGATAAGGGTATATCTTATTAAAGATGCTATTGAATGATAACCCTAAAGTATTAGCAAATATTAGCTCCTGAATAAGTTCCCCTGCGCTAAATGCAATAATAGTGCCCCGCAAATTTTTTTTTGTGCAGGGTCATGCTTTTCAAAAAAAAGTTTTACTAAATCTTCATACGATGTAATGGAAGGATCAAAGGTTACTTCCACTGCTTCCGCATGCCCGGTGTTGCCTGTACATACTTCATAATATGTTGCGTTGTTCTTATGCCCTCCCGTATAACCGACCGTTGTTTTAATAACCCCTTTTGCTTTTTGAAAATAAAATTCAGTTCCCCAAAAGCACCCCGTTGCAAATATTGCTCGTTCTGTTTTTACGTCTGTTATCATTTTGTTTCAGGTATAAATTTTAGTGAAATTGAATTAACACAATGCCTCGTATTTTTTGAGGTAAATCTTTCGCCTTCGAAAACATGACCTAAGTGTGCATTGCATTTTGCGCAAACTATTTCTGTTCTGCTTCCGTCGGCATCAGG
>CAZXBG010000238.1:0-4000 GCA_964638865.1 uncultured Chitinophagales bacterium
GAGTAATGAGTAATGAGTAATGAGTAATGAGTAATGAGTAATGAGTAATGAGTGGCGTTCCAGTAGGATGGACTTTTGACTCCTGACTAATGACTTTATATAACAAAAACAATTAATAATAAATGAACCTAAATCAAAACATCCTTTATCTTTTCCTTGGAATTATCATTTTTTCCTCCTGCGAAAAAGTAGTGTATTTTGAAGTGGAAACACAGGAAAATAAATTAGTGGTGAATTCTTTTATTCAACCGGATAGTTCGGGCATAATGACAATATCCTTAAGTGTGGATCCTTTGGCAGTAGGTTTTGAAAATGTAAGAGTAGAAACTGCTACTGTGTACATTTATAAAAATGAAACACTGATTGGCAATTTTGCGCATTTGGGCGATGGAAATTATTTTATTGACGCTGCAACGATAGATCCCCAACCGGGAGATGATTTTAAAATAGAAGCCAGTGCGCCCGGCAGAGAAACGGTGACTGCCGAAACAAGTATTCCTTCTGAAGTGGAAATTGAAGAGGCGAAAATAATTGACACCATTTTTGTACAGGTTTCTTATAGTGCGATAGATTCGTTTGGGAATGTTTTTGTGATCGATACTTTAGTTCCACATTATAAATTACAGATCACCTTTACTGATCCTGATGGGGAAGATTTTTATTCATTAAAAATAAATTACAAGGATGCATTTAGTGAAACCTATACGTGTTTCTCTACAGATGATCCCGTTTTTACGTTGGATGGCGATTATGGATTTGGAGGTGAGAACGATGGACTGGTAACCCTTTGCGATGAGGTGTTTTTTACAGATATCACCTTTGACGGCACCACAAAAACCATGACACTCAGTTTGCTCGAAATTCCAACGGATTTTGTTTTAGATCCGAAGTTTGTTTTGCGTTTAAATCATTTATCAGAGGCTTATTATAAATATATATCTACCTCTTCCTTGCAGGCGGGCAATCAGGATAATCCATTTGGGGAGCCGGTGACTGTATTTTCTAATATCAACAAAGGGTTTGGGATATTTGCAGGATTAAATTCTTCTGTGGCAGAAATAGAACTGTAAATGCAATTTTGTTTTCTGTATTGTTTATTTTAGCAGTATAAAGTTTTTAGGTTCCCGTGTTATAAGGTTATGCTGTTATACAATATTGAAACTGTCACAAACGTTTCTATCGAGTTCTAATAATTTTTACTTTTTATCTAAAATCTAAATATCTCAATTATGAAAAATTTACTTCTGCTTATTTCAATGATTATAACATCGAATATTATTTTTTCTCAAACAAATCCCTCGCAACAAAATTGTTGCGAACCCACTCCATACATTGAAGTAACCGGTTCTGCTGAAATGGAAATCATTCCTGATGAAATTTACATAACTGTTGTAGTAACAGAAAGATATGATGGAAAAAATAAGGTTACAATTGACAAACTGGAAAGCGATATGTTTTCCGCTTTAAAAAATGCAGGAATTGATCCAAAAAATATTTCGCTGAGTGATGCGGAAAGTAATTTTAATTATCGTTTTCTTAAATCAGATGATGCCTTACTTTCGCGTAGTTATACTATTTTAACCGGAGATGCAGCCACAGTAATTAAAGTTTACGATGCAATGGGTGCAATAAATGCCACAGATGTTTTTATCAGTAAGGTAAGTCATTCAAAAATTGAAGAATATAGAATGGAAACAAAGGTAAATGCAACTAAGGCTGCAAAAGATAAAGCAGCAAAAATGTTAACTGCTGTTGGAGAAACTATTGGAAGTCCGATTTTATTACAGGAAATAAATAATGATATTTATCCGCAAGCCAGGTATAGTCAACTTTCAAATTCCAATTATATGATGAATAAACCCGGGCTTGATGATTTCCAATCGCAACTAACCTATCAAAAAATAAAGATACGGTATGAGGTTTTTGGGAGATTTAAGATAAAGTAGTGAGTGGTGGTGTGTTGCAGTAAACAGTACCAGTTGGCTGTATATGTTCGCAGAAAAAGAATATTTATTTTACCAAAGAATAAATATGAAATATAGATATTTTTTATTAGTAGCGATGTTATGTTTATTTATTTCAATCCTTTGAAAAGAAAGTTTATTTTGATGTTGAAATCTTGTAGAACAGGCTTATACTATACTCATTTATTCAGCCTGATAGCTCAGCTCAATTAACTGTTTCCATCAGGGGGTTTGGAATTTTCGCAGGACTCACATTATTTTTTGCAGAAATGGAATTATAAAAATGCAGCTTCCCTAATTATCCTTTTCAAATGTCTGGAATTTATTTTTTATGTAAAATGCATTCAGAACAGCAAAAACTATCCAATAATGCCGGAACTGCAGAGTCCCCAATGCTAATGACTCGATGGTGATCAATATCAGAATAAAAAATAAACTGGTCACCAAAAAAGGTGGTTTATTATTTTTTCGAAATTCTACGGCAGTTTTCCATATTGCAAAAGGAAAAAAGATCAATGCAATCAACCCTGCTAAACCACATTCAGCAACAAGCCCCGGATAAATATCATGGGGTTCGTTTAACAACATTTTTTCAGGATAATTTCCGTTTGCCTTTTCCTCGGCAAGTGTATGTATAAAATTTCCTTTTCCGCAACCCCAGGGCCAATAATTTTGTGAAATGTTTAATTCGGATTTTGCAAGATGAAGATAAATAGTTGGGTATACGTCAAAATTTCCCAAATGAATAGGTTCTTCTGAAACTACGAGTGGATTTATAGGCTCAGTTAGATTTTTTTTATTCAGATCGAAAGTAAAATATATCAATCCGATATAAATAAATGCGATCATACTCATCAACGCGATCAAACCTAATCGTTTTATTTTTCCTTTTTTGTATAGAAAAAAAATCGCTCCACCGGCAGCATATAAAAATATCTCTTTTGATAAAGTAAATAAAATAGTAACCAAAACAACTATCCATACCCACAGAGGTATCTTTTTTGAAAGAGGAATTAGAATTAATCCAGCAATGCAAATATTACTTACCAAAACATTAGATGAAGACGAAAATCCGATCATTCTAACAACATCTCCCAAATATGGATAATTAAAATACAGCGTAACAAATTCTGAATTATCGAAGATCAGGTAGATCAGCATCCCAATCCATCCTGCAATTACACAAACAATTAAGCTGCCTTTAAAACCGGTTTTAACAATATATTCTGTATTTGAAAAAAATGCGAGCAGTCTTGAAAAAATAAAATAGAAAATAAAAAGGTATAAACTGCCAACAGATTCAAGCGCAGAATCCTTTGTATAATTCATAAACGTACTTAATAAAATCGCCAAAGTAAGCAACAACAAAGCAGTATCCAACCAGCTCCAAAAAAACATGAGTTTTCGTGTTAAATACTTTATTACAGCATACGCCATCACAATCAGGCTGAATATTTCGAAGACCTGCAACTTGGAACCAAAAAAAGGCAGATTGAACAGACTATTGCAGGATTGAAAGCAAAAAAGCAAGAGGATAGAAATGGAAATAAATCTATCCGGTAATTTTTTATTGTAATTTCCTGATAATTCGATCTCCTTCATGTCAGCACAAAAATAACCGTTTACAATGAAGTGCAGCAATGATGTATTGTTTTTAAGCTAATTTCTTTAACATAAAAAGATCTTTAATATGAAAAATATATCGTTATTCTTTCCCGAAATGATTTTTACAATACAAGAATTTACACAAACACAGTCCCAAAATTATTGCGAAATAGCGTCCTTATTTCGAGGTAACCGAATCCGCTGAAATGGAGATCGTTGCCGATGATATCTATATTACAGTTGTATTAATTGAACGATTTGAATTAAAAGACAAAATATCAATGGTTAAAATGGAGAATGTTATGTTTGCCTCTTTAAAGAACACGTCGTTGATGCAAAAGATATTACATTAAGCAAAGCCGCAAAGGAAAAGTGAAATACAATGTGTTTTGATTTTTTTTATCCCTACAAACTTTGCGCCTTTGCGACTT
>CAZXBG010000239.1:0-3984 GCA_964638865.1 uncultured Chitinophagales bacterium
TGTGTAGGATGTATTTTTTCACGCAAAGTCGCAAAGGCGCAAAGTTTGTAGGGGTGTGTATGTGTGAAATTTATTTTTCTAGCAAGTGTAAAAATTTAAAAGTAAATTAATTAAAAAGCACATTTATTCCGGCTGTTTCTTTGCGCCTTTGCGCCTTTGCGTGAAATTTTTTTTCAAAGCACATTTATTGCAACTGTTTCTTTGCGACTTTGCGTGGAACTTTTTTTTCCATGAGTTTTAAGGGTAGCTTCTTATACTCGGAAAGGTCTATGAGAATTATGTTAAATTTAATATATTTGTAATCGTTTCAAACCATATCCCTGCAATTTTAACCCACACAATCAGCTATGCCGTATAAAGAAAAGGAAATAGAAAAAGTATATTGGTCTATCGGAGAGGTTTCGACCATGCTGGATATCAGTTTTGCTCAAATACGTTTATGGGAAAAAGAATTTTCGGTTTTTGATCTGAAAAAAAATAAAAAGGGCGATCGTTATTTTGCAAAAAAAGATATTGAAAATCTCAAAATGATCAAATACCTGCTCAAAGAAAAAAAATACACTATCAAAGGAGCCCGCGAAAAATTAAAAACAGGTTTAACAAAATCAGATAATAATTTTCAAACAGTGGAAGGTTTGAAACGAATCAGAGAATTTTTAGTGGAGTTGAAAGATAAGTTGTGAATAATATACCTGTTTACCATTAATGATTCCTAATTTTTTCCCCGGACTAAAAATAAAAATACTTCAACACTTCATTCATCCGCACTCCAACAGAAAAATACAACTCCTGCGTATCATAAATATCTATCTCATTATTTAATTTTCGATAGGTGATCCTTGTATCAATAAATACATTGTGCCAGAACTGAAAGGAGAGGATGAGGTCGTTTACCAGTAGATTATTTTTAACCCCTTGTCCTGTGAAATTTCCATATTCATTTTCATAAGTATTGTAATCCAGAAAAATGTTTCCTCCCCAGTTATTGCTTAAGGTATCTGAACCAAATGTAGATAATATTAAATTGTTGGAAATTGTAAATTTCGGAGCCGGTTGATACCACAATGAAATAATATTTTCACTGAAATTTGCACCTAATGGATGTGCAATTGCCTGTGCATAATGCGTATAACTAGAGCCATTTTTATCGTCGTAAGCGTAGGTATAAGGTTTCGCAAAATTGTGTTCAAATTGGATGTCGAGATTAGAAATATTTAATACATCTATATATTTTAATCCTGCCTGAGCCGCATATTTATTTCCCCACCATCCGTCACCTGCAAATAATTCCCCGAAAACGAATTCATCCAATACCACCTGTCCGTAAAAAGAAAAACGCTGTAAAAAATTCCATTTCCAGTTTAATCCAAGTAAAACATTGTCGCTGCTACCTAAACCGCTTTCCACTGCTCGATAGAATATTACCGGATTGAGATAATGTAATTCAAATCCATTTTCGCGTCCGAAAGCATCTGTCCGGTCAAATATAATCGATTCGAAGGCTCCCAGCGTAAAAGTTTTTGTGATGGGAACACTTATATGGTGTATTGCCGCATATTTTTTATGAATTAAACTGTTGTAAATATTTGAACCATCATAATTTGCCAACTCTGTAAATATATTTTGATAGTTTATTCTGCCTATTCTTGTATTGATCTTTAATAATAATTGATCCTTACTGTTATCACTCCAAATCATACTGCGAATTCCATCACCGATAAATATTTTATCCTGACCAAATTGAAATGCAATATGTTCCGTCGCGTTAAATGTAAAATAGCCACGCGCTGTAAAATAATCCACGCCGGTGGTTTTAAATACTTTTACCACACCTTCTCCTGGCACTACCTGTGGTGCAGCATTTGTTCTTTCTTGTACATATTTTGGCAATTGCGCCTGATTATCGCTTGCATAAAAATAAAATCCCACTTTGTTATCTATACTTCCCCGTATTTCAATTCCCCTGGTATTCACAAATTTCAGTGCAGAGGTATCAGACGAGAAACCAAAACTATTATGTATAACAGGATTAGCACGCACGGTTAAATATTGGTAAAACGTTTCAGGACTTCTGTAAACAAAGTTTTTGATCGATCCCTTATAATAATTATCGGTGTCGCAGAAACAAAATTCTGCATTATCGGAACATAAATAATTGGTATTAAACCGATCTTTTTTATTTAGTGTGTCATATTTGGAATATGCGAGCGCCAAACCGCTGATATCTTCTCTCAGATAAGGTTTTGTAGAGGTATTTCCGAAACGATAGGCATTTTTATATTGAATGTCCATTCGGTCAACAAGGTGATAACTTAAACTATTTAGCGGTATATAAGTATTTCCCGATTGCGGCAAAACAACTTCACTTTGAGCCTGTAAACGGCTAAAGCTGAAACAGATTAGAGTGAAACCGGTAATTACTTTATTTTTGCAGGTATTATTTCTCAATGGGCACGACATTTGAATTGGGAGCTCTAAATTTAACGCAGAGTTAAGGAAAAAATTGAACATGAAAAAACTACTTTATTGCTTTCTTTTGATATCACAGTCGCTAATGGCACAAAATCTCGGGTTTAACGGGGCGGGGTTCTTCGAAAACTACGATGCCGACGTGGAAAAATATCTTTTAGAAATGAATCAACCCTTTACTTTAAGAGTTCCGGGTGGCGCAATTTCGAAATTTCACGATCCTTATAATGTGAAAAGCGGATGGGGAATGACGGAATCCAATATTAAAGAGTGGTTCGATAAAACCGGTTTTGATGAGGATGGAAATGGTTTGGAAAAATGGTTGCGAAAAGCAGGCGAGCAGCCAAACCACAGTTTTCTGGATGATATGATTAAACTGCAAAAAACCTTTCCGCAAATGCAGGTTATTTATGTATTAAATGTTTTGAATAGCACACCTGAAAAAAATATACAGGCCATCCGTTATTTAATGCAAAATAAAGTGAATGTAGTTGGCGTGGAGGCAGGAAATGAAGTGTATGGAAAATACGCCTCCTTTGCAGAATATGTTATTGACTTTGAACCGTCTTTTACATTATTGGAAAAAGAATATCCCCAAATAAAATTAGGATTGGTGGCAGGAGCCAATACGGGAAGGAAAGATATTGTACAGTGGAATGAAGATCTTTCTAATTATAAAGGAAATTATGACGCGGTAATTTTACATTATTATTATACGCAAAATCAATTGGGAGAGGTGTATGATATGATCCCTTTGCGATCGGAATATATGGGAGAAGATACAAAAAGAACAGATCTCGAAAAGGCGTATCAAAAAGCTGCAGATTTATTATTAACGAAAGATCTTCTGTCCGAAGGATTAAATTATGCGGAGCAAAAATTTCCCGGAAAAAAATTATGGGTAACCGAATGGAATACAAAACCATCCGAAATGTTGGGGAATACGCTTGTAAATGGCGCATGGCAATTTAGAGAAATGGTGGAATTGCGCAACAGGGTAGAATATTTTTGTGTCCACAACGGTGTTGGTCCCGATAAATATGGAATGATTACAAAAAGTAATAAATATGACAGTGAAAATAAAACGATGTTAAAACGCACAGGATACTGGGCTTATATTCTAGCTTCTGAAATAAACAATGGAATTTCACTGAATAAAAATGAAAAGTATAGTTTAAAATCTGATCCGGATAAAAAAGTATATTATTATTTTACAAATATGGGTGTCGCTTTTCCTGCATCCATTGATAAAAGTAATGTGAATGTTGAAAGTGCAACTTTACATTATTTATCCGGCAAACATCTTTATAGTGCAGCAGGTACAGCGGGGTATATGGGTAAGGGATCAAAACCAACCTATGAAATAAGAGAAATAAAAACAGAGAATTTTACCGGGACAATTCCGGCGAATTCTTTTGGATATGTGGAGTATGTTTTGAAGTGATTTGGCGTGAGGCGTGAATCCGTATTAATTTATCATTGGAACCTTATGCTTTTGCTCGTTGAATAACTTTT
>CAZXBG010000240.1:0-3967 GCA_964638865.1 uncultured Chitinophagales bacterium
TTAACGAAGGAACTCTGTGGCCTCGAAGGTTGAACATTCAACATATAGTATTAACAGTACCCGACGAATTTGCCGGCGAGTTCGTGAATAGTTTTTTCATCCGTATTGTGGAATTAAATAACCTTGAAAGCCGCATTTAATATACGAATATTTATTGTTTAGCGCATGCTGGATGCCTTGAAACGAAACTTTAGGATGCTGTTCCCAATTCCTTCAAACGTTGAACATGTGATGACAACGCACTTAACAGGGTAGGCTTCAAATTATACGGCAATCCGAATTCCTTTGCTGTTTTTTCTACAATTGGAGATATTTTTTTGTAGTGGATATGACAAATATTTGGAAATAAATGATGTTCGATCTGAAAATTCAATCCGCCAACATACCAATTTAAAAAATGACTGTTTCTTGCAAAGTCAGCAGTGGTTTTTAATTGATGTACGGCCCAATCATTTTCAATAGTTCCTTCTGAAGTTGGAATTGGTTGATGCGCACCTTCAACTATATGTGCCAATTGAAATATGATACTTAAAATTAATCCCGCTGTCCAATGCATGATCACAAATCCCAATAACACTTGCCACCACATAAAATTGGTAACCAATAAGGGCAACCCAATTACAATAATTAAATAAGCGATTTTTCTAAAGGCCATTTTAACATATTCTGATTTAGGATTTGCATTTTGCGCATGTGTTAATCCCACCTCATTGTATTTTTTTAATTGCACAAAATCCAATATCAATTTTGTGATGGTTAAAAGACCATAAAAGAAAAATGCGTGTATATATTGATACTTATGGATCTTTTTAAGTGGTTGTTGCTCGGATAAACGGAGTGGACCCGGTGCATCAATATCTTCATCCAAACCTTCAATATTAGTATAAGTATGATGGAGAATATTGTGTTGTACCTTCCAGTTTAACACATTTGCTCCGAGCATATAGAGAGTTCCTCCCAACAACTTATTCAGCCAGGGTTTTTTAGAATAAGAATGGTGAACTGCATCATGCATTACGCCCATTCCAACTCCTGCAACGCCAAATCCCATTATTATAGAAAGCAAAAGTGCTACCCAAACCGGCATTGTTATGGTTAAAATCAATACAAATGGCACAATATAAATAGCAAGCATACCCAAAGTTTTTAAGAACATGAAGCCATTGGCCTGTTTGGAGATGCCTTTTTCCTGGAAGTATTGGTTTACATTTTTCCTTACGGTAGCAAAAAATTCGTGTTGTTGTTTATCGGTAGAAACGTATTTGATTGAATGCATTAATATCCCTCTTTTGTGCAAAGATACGGCAGGATTGGTTGGGAAACTGCGCTTAGGCTGTGGAAAGCTCTGAAACGTTCGTAAGAGTAGCATTACCTAAAGTATTAAAGAAAGTTAAATAGCAACGAAGTAGCCAAAATGTCACATTTTAATGCATTTTTAACAAAAAAATTGGGTTTTTCGTAAAATTTCAGATCCGACACGAAATATGGATCGCAATTATTTTAACGCAATAAGTAACAAATTAAATAATATAGTACACCATCAATCCAACAATTCCACCGGCAAACATTCCCAATATTAAAAATACAATTGCCTGATTACGATATTTTTTAAGAGCCTTAGTGATCGATTGTTGAATTAAAATGGAAATTCCGGAGCTATCATTCACATTCAGTTGACGGTTAAGCAATTTCGGCAAACTCTCTTCCATCTCCGCATGAAATATTACCCGAATTTCGCTGATGAGTTGTTCATCGATGAACATACTTAATACCGGCATTTTTTGTGTGAGTTTATTCGCCATAAAATCATCGAAAAGGTTTATAATATTTTCCTGTATTTTCTGCAAATTTCCAGTACCGGGTTGATGCATTGCGGAATCAAAACTTTGTTTCAGCAATGCTGAAAATCCTGCATGTAATTTAATTCCGAATAATTTTTTGTGACGAAGTGTATGACGCCACAACAACATATTAATTAATCCCCCAACAAATCCGGCAATTGCTCCAATAACAACAAATGAAATTATTGTTGTTTCCATGCAGCAGGATTTTGGCGCCATTCGTTTAATTGCGATTCCATTTCTTTGGCGATGATATTTTTATTGATCGCATATTGTATCAATGCAGGATAATCGCCAATAGTGTATAAATTACACTTAGCCTCTGCAAAAGCAATATCTGCAACATCAAATGCATAGGTAAATAAGGCGCACATGCCTTCCACCTGAGCACCGGCAGTTCGCAAAGAATTTACGGCAGTAAGACTGCTGCCTCCCGTGGAAACAAGATCTTCTATCACCACCACTTTATTTCCGGCTTCCAGTTTTCCTTCAATTTGATTGGTGAGTCCATGTTTTTTTGCCTCGTTGCGCACATAAATAAAGGGTAATCCCAGTTCCTCAGCAACTAATGCCCCGTGTGGAATTCCGGCCGTAGCAACTCCTGCAATGATCTCCACCTCGGGAAATTTTTGACGAATACCATCCGCTAGCGTATTTTTGAGCCACGAACGAATTTCGGGAAAAGATAAAGTTAAGCGGTTGTCGCAGTAAATTGGCGACTTCCAGCCACTTGCCCAGGTAAAGGGTTCTTGCGGGCGCAGTTTGATAGCACCTATGGATAACAGTTTTTCCCCGAATAAAATTGCGTCGTCAGAATTAAAAAGCATGGTTCAAAGCTATAAAATTTTCATCAACGAAGTGCCGGTAAATATTATGTCGGGACCGGGTCCGGCTATAAATACAACTGCAGATGATAAAAATCCGGTTTATTCCTTCTCTCAAAAAAAAGAAATTGATAAAGCCTTTAATATTATTGAGAACAGTTCCGTACTAAAAAGCCTTACAATTTACGGTGATGATGCCCGCGAAATTCGCGATTCCCTTTTTATCGGATATAAAAAAATAAAAGCTGCCGGAGGATTGGTATTTAATAATAAGGATGAAATTCTCATGATATTCCGCAGAAATATGTGGGATCTTCCAAAAGGAAAATTAGAGGCAGGTGAAAGAAAAAAAATTGCTGCATTACGCGAAGTAAGAGAAGAAACCGGACTTCAAAAATTATCCATCGTTAAAAAATTAATGAAGAGCTATCACACCTATTTATTGGAAAATAAAACAAAGGTTTTAAAGGTTACCCATTGGTATTTAATGATGTGCAACGACACTTCAACGCCCATTCCTCAAGCCGAAGAGGATATCGAAATTGCTAAATGGATTGATTCCAATAATGTAAAAGATAAATTGGATAAAGCTTATGCAAATATTCGTTTAGTTGTGGATACTGGAATTTCTACTATGCACCACGGGTAACAACAATTGGTACTAATTTGCTGATATCACCCTTGTGACGCAGCACTTCCTTTACAATAGTAGAACTGATATGTGAAAATTCAGGTGCACTTAAAATAAAAATAGTTTCAATTTCAGGATACATGGTTTTATTCGTTTGAGCAATTACTTTTTCATATTCATAATCAGTCACTCCTCTTAACCCACGGAGAATATATTTTGCATGATTCCTTTTACAAAAATCGATCGTTAATCCCTCGTAACTTTCAATTACCACATTCTTTTCGTTGCCATAAATTTCCTGCAGCCATTTCAAACGCTGTTCCAAAGTAAAATACCCCGATTTCAGCGAATTTGATCCAATTGCAATAATAATCTTATCGAACAAAGGCAATGCTCTTTCAATAATATTCAAATGGCCTAAAGTAATAGGATCAAAAGATCCAGGAAAGACAGCGATTTTGGACATAGAACAAAGTTAGTAGTTTGTTATGGTATTTTTAATGGTGGGGTTTGGAAGTGGTTAGATTTTGTCAATTTAAATATTGCAAAGGCGACAAGGAACTGGGCCACCACTAAAAAAGCGAAAAAACATAATATTTCGAGTAATTTTATTGGGTGAAAGGGCTAAGGGAAATAGGGTTTAAAGGTAGGTGGGATTATGATCCCGAAGG
>CAZXBG010000241.1:0-3898 GCA_964638865.1 uncultured Chitinophagales bacterium
TCAATTTGAAAATTACTAAACCATACAATAAATGCAATTTTTTCGTTACTTTTAATTCGTGAAAAACTCAACCTATATGATTGTTTCAAGTCGATTGGATTATGATCCCTTTGGGATGACGCTGGTGGGTAGAAATTTCGAGACGGGAAATGGGTATAGGTATGGATTTAATACACAGGAACAAGATGATGAAATTTATGGAAATGGAAATTTGAATACCGCTGAGTTTTGGCAGTATGACACTAGGTTGGGAAGGAGATGGAATATAGACCCAGAATACAAATTAGTGCCTTTTGAATCAACTTATTCAACGAACCACGGAAATCCAATTCGTTATAAAGATCCAAAAGGTGATTTCGGTCCATTAGGTGCTCTAATAGGAGGAACTATTGGAGCGGTGAAAGAGTATGGTACACAAGCAGTTTCTGGTATTGTACAAGGTAAATCTCTTCAGGATGCATTATGGAATGATGTTGATTGGGCTGATGTTGGATTCTCCGCAGGGGAAGGAGCTTTGGCAGGGTTCACAGCGGGTACTTCATTGCTTTTTACTCATGCTTTAGCAGGAACAGCAAGAGCCTCAATTGACTACTCTAAAAATAGGGGATTGGAAAGCTGGGGTGGTTTTGTCGGGGAAGTCAAAGCCCCAAGTAAAGTAATGAAAGATTTCATTTCTGAAGGAATAGGATTTGGAGCAGGAAAGGCATTTGAAGCTTATGATATAAATGGAGTAATTTCAAGGAGTTTGTCCGGTAGAAACTCTTCCATAAGTCAAGTTTTATGGGCAGAATTTGCCGGGCAGTTGTTTGAAGCACCGTTTGAATTTACAGCAATGGGAGTAATGGATGGAGCAATACAAAATCCGAAAGCAGGGAGTGGTATAGAAAAATTTGGATTTTATTTAGATGATAAATATATTCCAGCAATCCAACTAGAAACTGTTCATATTATCGTAAAAAGAGTTAGTATGACTAAAGTTCAAGCGACTAATGAAGATGAAATCCATGAACAAATTGAAACTGATGTGAAAGAAAAACTAAAAAAGGCTGGATTAGATTAATCAAATCACCAATATTAATGAATAAACCATTCTATTTACTTCTTTTGATAGCTATGTATTCTTGTAGTTCTAATAAACCTATATTTAAAAATATTATTTGGAAGGAAACGTATGGAGAAATAACGGGTATCCCTAATAACAAATATATAGAATTTGAAGTTGACGGGAAAAAGTATAAGCAACGGTTTTATGGTCCTTCATATGGTATGCCCTATGAGGGAGTAAAATATTCCTTAAAATATGATTCATTAGATCCAAATACTATTGAAGTATGCTATTATTGCCCTATTTTTTTGCCGGATGAATTAACAAAAACGTTTGAAGGGGAAATAACAAGAATTTATTGGAAAGGTGGTACATCTTATAAATATGGATTTGAATATGTATTCTATGTAGAAAATGTTAGAGTAAAAAAAATACAGGGGCTTCCAAATGATTATAAACTGAAATATCCAAATCTTCAGGAAAACCAAAAGTATGAAATTGAAGTATGGATCAACAATCCTAATAGAGCTATTTTATATTTAGATAGGCCAATAAACTAATTAATGATTTTTTTTAAGGAAACCGTCCAGTGAAGCGCATGTTTTAATTGTAAATTTATTATATCCCCTTTGCATTTATGCTTAAAGATAAAATAGATTACCCATTGCACATTAATCAATGGAAAGAAGCTAGCGGTGCGATGGCGGCCTATTGTAGGTCAATGGAAATATCTTTACCCATCCTTTATGTATTATGCGGTCGCTTGAAGAAAAATGATCCGGTGTAGGAATTTATCCGAATCGATGTATTTATTCGTATCAGGGTTCAATCAAACGAAATTACTAAATCCGAAGAAATTCGCCTCAGGGCCTCAGGGTTCGGCCAACCAAAAAAAATAAACTGGCCCGGCTAACCCTGAGATATGTTTTGGATTTAATTTCAATATTCAGGGAAATACAAATGACCATAGTAAATATAATCGTAATTTTATTTGGTGAAAATATTAAGCAAATTGTCTGATTTAAGTTTAGTAAATTACAATCCCTTTGGGATGGTGTTGGTTGGGAGGAGTTGGAGACCTGGAAGTGAATATAGGTATGGCTTCAACGGGAAAGAAGATGATCCCGAAACTTATGGAGATGGAAACATTTATGACTATGGGTTTAGAATTTATAATCCTAGACTATGTAAATTTTTAAGCATTGACCCCCTATTTATTGAATATCCTGCAATGAGCCCATATAGTTTTGCATTAAATACACCAATATTATGTATTGATTATGATGGTTGCAAAGTTAAACCAATGTCAAAAGAGGCGTTAGAGGCGATAAAAAATTCTTTATCAGCTGAGGACGCTAAAAAAATTCAGATTAATCTTTGGGGAAATATAAAGAAAAGACCTTTGAAAACTCAATTAAAAGTTTCAAATAGCCAAAATTTGAATGATTTATATACACTTGTGAAGGACAAACGAGTTGTTGAAGTCTACACATCCAGTGAAGGGTTTGAATCTTTTAAAACGGCGGATAACTCTAAACAATTTGAAAAATTTGAAGCGCCTCAGCGGTTTAATCCTGCTGAAGATTCGTACAATCAGAATAAGGATGTCCTTGATAAAGAAGGTGTTACAAAAGAACAATATCTTAAACTTTTAGATGAAATGGGAATAAAGGATGAAATTGAAGTGAATGGAAATTTTGGTGTAACAATACACAATAAAACTGATGCAATAAATGCTGGTTCTTACAGATACTCAACAAACAAGAATTCTCAAATTTATATAAATACCAATGAAACAACCGATCGTGAACAAGCTAAAAATTGGGCGCACGAGGGGTATGGTCATCTGCTATTTGAATGGTTAGGTAAACCATCAGGCCATATGGGTTTGCCAAATGGACCAACTGCCAATAAACCATTAGAAGAGCAAATTAGAGATAGGACAAACGAAGCTGAGGAAAATTTTAACGACCGAATAAAATAAGCAATTATGAAAAATTACATATTGTTTTTTATATTTCTTTTAGTTTACAATGAAGGCATGGGAAAAAATATAGTATTTAATGATACAATATTTAAAAAAATTATAACATATGACTCCAAGGGCTTGCCCTATTATGAAAAATATTTTGTAAATGATTCATTAATTACCGTAAACTATATAGAACTTTCTGGTAAATCCAGAGTAGTATTTTTCAATGTAGATGAATTGCCTTCAATTGTAAATGAAAATATTCCTATTTACAAGTTTGTTAATGAAAATGCAATGTGGCCAAGTAATAATGACGGCCAGGGGCTTGTATTAATTTCAATTATTGTTGAGGTGGATGGAGGTTATACTAACGTTAGAATTATAAAAGGTATAAACCATGCCATTGATGAAGCTGCAATAAATGCTGTCAATCAATTACCTAAATTAGTACCTGGAAAAATAAAAGACATTATAATTCCAACAGAGGTCATTATTCCGCTGTTTTATCAATGGTAATTCCACACAACGCATATTTAGTCAACCCTTAAAAAGTCATTTTAAAAAATTGGATTGATAATACATTTGACATTTTTAATTGGTAAGCGAAGAAATCCTGGTAAAATATTTTTTAAGAAACCGGAACAAAAATAAAAATGGATTTTCCTTCCATAGATTTATTATCCTTTTAAAATTCATTGCTGCTGCAGCGTAAGTATCCGGCCAACCACATGTGTGCCTTGAAGTTAGTAAAGATGCTGTTAAAATGATGGTGGCAGGCCCATCGCAAGGGCTGACAGACAGACCT
Organism: uncultured Chitinophagales bacterium; assembly: GCA_964638865.1. Taxonomy (GTDB): domain Bacteria; phylum Bacteroidota; class Bacteroidia; order Chitinophagales; family BACL12; genus UBA7236. Next base: position 3,823 of record CAZXBG010000241.1, read on the forward strand.
TGCGAACCACTCTGGTGGTGCGTAACCACACGGTAAACTACACTCCAAAACTATCAAATAATTTCCTTAACTGCAG
>CAZXBG010000242.1:0-3854 GCA_964638865.1 uncultured Chitinophagales bacterium
TCATTTAATAAATTTCTATTGTCATAAGTTGTATTGTTGGTCTTTTACAGTTGCCGCTAACGGTTCGAAGCTTTGCGAAGTGGCGGCATTCGAAGCGAAATAGTGCATGTTTGCTAAAATTATCAATTGAAAATATAAGTTTTAAGCATACGATTCACGCCGCCATTTTGCAAAGGTTTTGTTATAGGATGTGCGGCATGATGTGATTATGTTTTCGGGATAAAATAAACATCAATTTATAATTATTTTTTTTGATACAACTTTCTTTTGTCCCGTAAATATTTCAATAAAATATATACCTTCAGGCTCATTAATTAGTGAAATAACATTCCATTTGTTCCTTAATAAATCTGCATAAATTAAAGCTCCGGATAAATTTATTATTCGAATAGTATAATTTCCTGGGTTTTCATCTATTCGAATGTAAACATCACTATTAAAAGCATATATTTTAGTATTGAGGATACTAAAATCCTCCATGTTAACGGTGGTTGTGTCACCAACTTTATCTCCTGTTAAAATTGCGGTGTCGCATTTCGTTTCGAATGCATAATCTTTAATAATAAGAGTTCTGCCTTCTTCTTTGACATCACACCGTATCCAACCGTAGTGATTACATCCTGCTGTATCCAAAAACCTAACTCCAATATAGTTGTCATTTATTTCTGGATACCAATTCCCTCCAGCAAGAGTTACAGTGCCGATCGACAAAATCCAAAATTCTCTACGAGCCATAAATTGGTAACCTGCTGTTTGAAAAGATAAACCAGCATTTACTGATACATTACTTGCTAATGCAAAAGGATAGTAATAAGTTGACAAACCCCCGTAACTCAAAGTAAATTGATTAAAACTACCCGCTATGGCATTATTTGGATTTTTAGGACCAGCCCATATGCGTTCTAAATAACTCTGTGGATCATAATCAAACGTTAAAACAGTGTCCAAAGAGTTTAAAAACCCAAAATCGAAAACACCATCATTGTTGATGTCAATGTTTCCTATTTCTCCGTCATTATCTATTATTAAATCAGGGTCAAGGTCTGTATAAACAGCTTGTGGTTGTGCTTCCTTTGCAATAGAAAGGAAGCACAAAGCCATAGTAGAATATTGAAGGGTATTAAAAGATTTTAATGGCATTTTATTGTTTTACAAATTGTTTTACTTGTTTGGTGCCGTTTCCAAAATTAATGCTTATTTGGTAAACGCCAACGCTCAGATTCGCAGTGTTGATGCGTTCTCCGTTGCTGATCGCTTTGCTTAAACAAACTTCACCTGCAATGTTGGTGATGCTGATGTTCATGTTCAAATCGATTTCACCTGCGCAAGCCAGACATACAATTGTAATGAAGTCGGAGGTGGGATTTGGGTAAATAATAACATCAGGTGTATTTATTTCCATCGACACTCTGAAATTGTCGGGTGAAATTGGAACCTTGATAAATCCGAATGAATACGCTGGAACAACTAAAGATTTAAGCGGATCGCCACTGCCACTCGGTATATTCTGCAAAGTATCAATTTGCAATATTTCGATTGGAAACAAAATGGAATCGTCATAACATTGATTTAGATCAAACAATGTGTTGTTTCCTTTTCCGGAAGTGGAATAGGTTTTTTTAGCATCTATACAATAAATAGTTGCCGTGTCAGTTATTAATATTCCGGCACCTCCTGTGTAAAATCCGCCGGAGGTACTTGTATTTAAAATAATTCTCTGCGGTGTATCGCGCACATTTGTAAAATAGATGTATAAAAATGTTTTTGCCGGATTTGTAAAAATGGTTGGCTGAACATTGTAACTGGCAATAAATATTTTTGAATTTGCTTGCACATATTTTAAATTATTTTTACTTATTTCACTCAACAACTCCAGTGCATAATAGGGAGTGCGTTTCATGTGATATTCTCTCTTCAATGAATCAGCAACTCCTTCATAAGGTGCAATGTCTTTACCCAAAAATTCTCTTTCTCTGGAATTTGCAGGAGTCATTAAACATGTTGCAGATGCACCTGCAAAATTTTGCAAGGTTGCAAAGGTGAAAAAGTTCGCTCGAAAATTGGCGTTATAATTTAATTTAATATTCTTTAATATCCATTCCTGCAATAAATAGCCATGCATAAAAGCTTGTGAATATATGCCAATACGCTCATCATTACCGTCATATTTATAATTATACTCTGTGGTCAGCAGTTCCTTACCGCCAGCTGCAACAGATAAATCAAATTTAAGGTGGTTATTGTGTTCATTGTAGGATTCAATAAAGCCGTTTCTTATTAACCCTCTGAAGTTTTTAGTAATACTGTCAAAGGCCATTTCAAGTCTATTATCATATGGCCCATAAGTCCATTCATCATTGGTGGTATCTGCATCACCTAAATTTATACAAGGATAGGATGCTTCCAATGAGGAATCCGGTATTGCTTTCCAATTGCTTTCGTCGTAGTAAGGATGAATTACAACACCTTCAAATTTCGTTACATAAGTTGCTGTTCCTGAAAGAAGTATACTATCGGTATAATGCGTTGCCAAGGAATCGTTCCAATCAGATGCGCCCTCCATTAAGCCGACTTCTTCCGGAGTAAAAAATGCATAACCTGCACCGAGATTTCTTGCCGGAATAGCTACTTTACAATTAAAAGTTGGATCTGCTTTAAATTTGGCGATGTAATTATGATTATTCCAAACAGAATCACCTACAACATAATTACTTAAAGAATCGGGATATCCACCGTTAATATATTCCCAGTAGTCATCAAAATTATATGAACCAAGCATTTTCTCAGAAAAGTCAAAATACATTTCGTTTCCCATTTCCACATAAGCAACTGTACAGTTGTGAATCGGATTGCTCCGTAAATATTTTACAATATCAACGCATTCAGTTGCACTCGCACTCATTAAATTAAGGCAGACAATTATTTTCACGGTGGGGTCGGGGTTTTCAGTTTCAATTTTTTGAATCATCGTTATAAAATCGTCAATATAACGATGGGTTGAATCTAAATCGTTTTGGGCATTCCATTTTGTTACATATTTAATAAAGTTGGTGGATTCACCAGAATTAATAAATGTATTCAAGTAGGCCGTGTCGGCAGCATGAAACAATATAGAATCTAAAATTGGTGCGTTAATTATATGATCTGTTTTGTCAAAGAAACGTACAATTTCATTTAGATCCCAACCGTATCCCGGTCCAGTTAACGGATGCATAAATTTGCTAAACGAACCCGAAAATATTCTTACTGATTCCGGCTTTAAACCGCTTAGCCAATTCTATTGGTCAGTCGAACTGCTGTCATTTGGGATAGTGGCTTTATCAAATATGTCACCTAAATGATAACCAAGCAGTCCTTTGTTTACCGCTTTAATTGTATGTCCGATATTTACATGAATGTCTGAATCAAGTACTCCAATTTTAGCAGCATAATTTTGATAATCATGCAGATTGCCAAAGTAATATGCCGTACGCAATGCAATTGAATCAATATAAGACATATTATCAAGATAAAATACGGTGTCCAGTCCATCAGAAATTATTTCAACGTCAAATCCTATAGTGTCCATTTCTTCATCCGGATAATATTGTGCATTTGCTTTTGAAATAAATGTCAAAATTAATATAACAAACAAGGTTGTCTTCCAAAGTGAAGTTTTATTTATAGTGGTCATGAAAATTAATTTATAAGTGAAAATAAGGTGTCTTTGTAATTTGGGATAAAATATTTGTTCATGTCAGTTTAGGAACTGTCGAAGTAGATAATCCGCATTGATTGAATCAGCAAAGTGTGTATCATAGCATATCCTATAACGGTTAGAAGCTTTGCGAAGTTGCGGCATTCGAAGCGAAATA
>CAZXBG010000243.1:0-3848 GCA_964638865.1 uncultured Chitinophagales bacterium
TAAGACAGGCTGATTGGGTTGCTCCTTTTGATAATTCGTTTAATGGCATTCTTGGAAGTCCTGAAACGTCAAGTGGTGGGTTAAACAATTTTGCTCCACCTAATGATTCTGGTATTGTAATTAGTAGTTTACACTATTTTCAGACTTCTTTTCTACAATTTATGTCCTTTGGATTTTATAAACCATCCGGTAATTGGTTTTATGAATTTGGTTTTCCAATATGGAATACATTGGAAGGGGATAGTAAATATCTAGGAGTTCGATTTTCAGATAGTGAAGGTTGTGCGCATTATGGATGGATACGTTGCGAAATTGAAGATTCTTGTAAGCGGTTAATTGTGAAGGATTATGCTTATGAGTTGACTTGTGATTATCCGATAGCCGCAGGGAGTAAAGAAAGTTATGTTACTGTGGAAAATGGAAATATGATCGATGCAAAGGTGTATAGTTTTAATACTACTATATATGTTCATTTAAATCTAGTATTAAATAATGCTGTAATGCATGTTAGAAATTTGGAGGGTAAAGAAATATATACAGCGGGACTCCAAAATCAATTTACAGAAATAAAACTTGAAGTTGCAAAAGGCATTTATTTTGCAGAAATAATTGCAGAGGAAGGTCGATTTACAAAAAAAGTATATTTGAATTAACAACTTTGTAAAAACACAGTTTTTAATTTTGGCAGGTAAGATTAAAAAAGATAAAACATAATCTAAACATATTGACAAAATAATTTTTTTAGAAATGTTTCTGTCAATATGTATTTAATGTAATATACCTAACAATTATTCCACCAACACCATTTTCCCATAACTAATCTCATTCCCCACTACAATTTTGCAAATATATATGCCTGCTTTTACAGTTTTCGTATTCCATTCAAATGATAATAATCCGGCAGGTTGATTTTGTAATTGTTCGGCATATACCTGTTCTCCCGATACATTATAAATCTCTATAGAAACATCGGAAGCTGTATAAAGAAAAGTTTCTATATTAAAATTTGCCGAAGATGGATTCGGATAAATAAAGAGATTATTTTGTTGTTGCGAATAAACTTCTCCGATACCATCAATTATTTCGGGGGTGGTTAATCTTTTGTCGGTGTATAAACGATAGTCGCCGGGATTTAATGCGATTACAGAGCTTACATCAGCGACATTAATGCTATCTCCGGAAAAATATTCGAACCACCAACCGCTGTGCTGAAAGTTCGGATTTACGGAGCCTAGATTTACGTCGAAGTTTCCAATTACTGTTACGTTCATAGTTGGATCGTTCAAATTAATTCTTTTTGCAAATCCACTTACATTTAAACTGTAATCGTCGGTGCTGAATGCGGAATAGGTTTTTTTGAGATGAATTAATTCGCTCCAAACCTGATAAATACGAAGGCGATTGTTATCTGTAATATAATCCCATAAAATGGGTTTATTACACACTCTGCATCCGTAATCTATACTGATATCATAACCCATTTCGCCGAATTGCCATATCATTTTTGGTCCGGGAATGGTGAAGAAAAATGCACCGGCAGTTTCCATTCTGTATAAAGCGGTGTTCAAATCTTTTACATTGTGATCAGGATTTACGGAATTACCGAAGGTGATATTTTTATACATCAAACGCTCCTCATCATGGCTTTCCATATATCCCATTACGTGCGGATCGTTCCAACCGCGGTTTTGATAACTGATCCAGGAAACATCCGATCCGGTATAACCCATAGTGCCCTGCGCATAATTATAATTTAAATTTCCCCACAACATAAAACCGTAGTTTGCCAATTCTTTTTCTTCGGTATTTTCTGCAAAATGTTCGAGAATTAATTTCGCCTCAGGGTTAACATCCCATAAAACATCGCCAATATTTTTCCAGGTAGCAATTCTGTCCGCATCGTATAATCCCCAGGCACCAACATCGCCTAAGGTATTGTTTTGTGTAAATCCTTTGGATAGATCGAAACGATATCCATCCACATTAAATTCTTCCAACCAAAAAGTAAATATTCTGTTGCGCATATTTATAGTTGCGCTGCTTTCGTGATTAAAATCATATCCCACATTATAATCATGTGTAGGAACCTGATTAAAATAAGGAGAATTATCAGCAGGTGCATTTAAGGCTACATCCCACCACATTTGCGCTAAAGGGCTCTGCCCGAATGCATGGTTCATGGCAATATCTAAAATTACTGCAATGCCATTTGCGTGACAACTGTCGATAAATATTTTAAATGCTTCGCGTGTTCCGTAATATTTATCCAGGGCAATAAAAAAACTCGGATTATATCCCCAACTTTCATTTGCCTCAAATTCCATCACAGGCATAAATTCAATTGCATTTACTCCTAAAGTTTTTAAATAAGAAAGGGTATCTAATAAAGTTACATAACTATGAGTCGCCAAATAATCGCGGACTAATAATTCATACACAATAAGATCTTCATTTGCAGGTGGAATAAAATCGGGAACAGCCCAAGTATATTCTGTTTGTGCAGTCTGAAAAACAGAAACAATTCCGGTTGTTTTACCGAATGGATATTCCAACAGATCGGGATAAGTTTCTTCCAAAATAAATCCATCATTCCAAGGGTCTAAAACTTTTTCGGTAAGCGGATCGGCAACCCATAAAACACCATCAATAAAATATTGATATGGATATTCCTTGCCCGGAATTAAACCTGTAATTGTAACCCACCATGTTGCATTATCGGGATCCAATTTCATAAAACTTTCTTCACTCAAAGTCCAGTTACTGTGTTCTCCAACGGCAAAAATATATTGTTTAAAAGGTGCATAAAGTATTAATGTAATTGTAGTATCATTTATATAATTAATTCCCTGTTGTAAATCTGCTGGCACTGCTTCCACAATAGGATCACCAATCACATAATAATAAGTAGAATCTTCTTTTACATCACCGGCACCTTTTGCAACTACACGAATTTCGGCAAGACCTAATTCTGTTGCAGTAATATCATAAGAAATAGTAGCATTATCTGTGGCAACAACTTCAGTTCCGTCAACATATAAATACAGAGAGTCTGCTAAAACGGAAGTTACCTCCACATGAACATTATCTCCCGGTTCAACAATTAACGGATCAATTGCAGGGGAAGTTATTGCAACATTTAATCCGGGTTCATACACATCCAAATAAATATCAGAACCATCGGTATTTCTTCCAACTATTATTCCCGGTTCATCTCTGAAAACAAAGGCCATTTGTAAAACGGTATCATCATCAGTAAGACCATAAAAATCATTTATGCTTGTAATAGAAAGTTCATAAAGATTATCTCCAATCTCCGTCATTAATACATTAGCATCTGCAGTTCCCCAAACGCCCTGCACATTTTTCCAATCGGATGGAGAAACACTTTCTGTTGTAATTACACCGGTGTGTGCATATATCGGGGGAGGCACATCAGTTAAGGCGCCATTGCCAAGTAAGGCATTAAAAATGATAGTAATAGGTTCATCCACAGTAGGAAAAGCCGGAACAGTATACACCACTTGTGCTGAAATTCCAGTGCTCAAAACGACTGCAAAAAGGAAGGTACAAAATCGATTCATGTGATAAAATTACTGCTTTTAGGAGATTTGCCATAGCGTTTGTGAAATGGCTAATTGGATGGAGCAAAATTATCCTCCGATGGCACAGTGTTGCTTCGGTAACTTTCTGTGGGGACACAAAGAGACACGGGTATCGGGACATGAGATGGGAAACAAAGGGTTGGATTTGGTAAAATTTCGGATGCAAAAAGGGGGAACGCAGATAACGCGGATTGAGCGGATAAAAAAATGTAGAAGATGCAGATTAATAATTAATTACAGGTTCCT
>CAZXBG010000244.1:0-3848 GCA_964638865.1 uncultured Chitinophagales bacterium
TTGCGTCTTTGCGAGACACTATTTTTTTTTCACGCAAAGCCGCAAAGGCGCAAAGCCGCAAAGATGTGGCATGAGTTTAAATTATTGATTTAATTTTATCCTTTTATTGCTGCCTTGTTTCATTTTATTTCTCACAAATCCGAAAAGATTTATTTTTCATTAATATTTTTTATTTGATTTTAATTCTTCATAGAATGTAAGATAACTGATATATCTTGTAGCAGCAATTTCGCCGGCTTCTAAAGCCTCCAAAACAGCACAACCCTTTTCGTTGATATGGAGGCAATCGTTGAATTTACATTTATTCATTCTGCTCCTGATCTCCGGAAAATAATGTCCCAATTCGTTAGGATCAACATCCAGCAAACCAAATTCTTTTATTCCCGGACTATCAATAATATTTCCACCGAAAGGAAGAGTATACATTCTTGCAAAGGTTGTGGTATGTAAACCTTTTTCGGTGTATTTGGAAATTTCTCCCACCTTCAGATCTAATTCGGGAGCGATACAATTAACGAGAGATGATTTTCCCACTCCGGAATGGCCGCAAATGAGTGAGGTTTTATTTTGTAGGAGCTGTTTTAACTGATCAGTATTTTCATTTTTGGTTACCGATGTATAAAAAGAAATAATATTTAATTCGTTGTAGGTAAATATCAGTTCCTTTAATAATTGTTCCTCCCTTTCTTTTAGAATAAGATCATGTTTATTAAAAATAACTGCGGACGGAATATCATATAAAAATGCGGTGAGTAAAATTCTGTCAATAAATCCGTGTGAAGTGCGCGGTTGGGCAATAGATGCAATAATTACACACTGATCGATATTGCTTGCAATAATATGTTTGTATTCTTTTTTATTTGGTGCAGAACGAATGATATAATTTCTCCGGGGATGAATTTTATTTATATTTCCTTCCCCACCCACACCTTCAAAATCAACAACATCTCCAACTGCAATTGGGTTTGTTTGTTTTTTGTCCTCGAGACGAAATTTTCCTTTAATACGACAAATAATAATTTCCCCTGAGGGTATTCTAACCTCATAAAAACTTCCGGTGCTTTGAATTACTGTTCCGGTCATACAGGAATTAATGATTTAACAAAAAACATCATCGCGAAGATTCTACGGACGCCGAGTGAATGGCAAAAGAAATTTCGCGAATAAGAGAAGGGTCTTTTTCAATTGCATTTCCTACAACGATAATATCCGCTCCGGCGCAACAATTTTCGTATGCTTTTTCAGGAGTTTTAATACCACCGCCGATAATAATGGGCAAATCAGTGTTTTTATACACTGCTGCGATCACATCAGTAGGAATTGCCCTTTTGGCGCCGCTGCCGGCATCCATATAAATCAGTTTCATCCCCAATAACTCTCCTGCCATAGCTGTGCAGGCTGCAATTTCAGGTTTATCGGCAGGAATTGGCGTAGTATTAGAAATGTAACTCACTGTAGTTGGTGCTCCTCCGTCAATTAGAATATAGCCGGTAGAAATTGCTTCAATACCTGATTTTTTAACGTAAGGAGCAGCTAAAACCTGATTTCCGATCAAAAATTCGGGATTTCTGCCACTTATCAGGGAAAGAAACAGCAAGGCATCAGCCGAAGGACTTACCTGTTGTATGCTTCCTGGAAAAATTACGACAGGAATATTGGAATGTTGCTTAAGGTATTTGATGGTGTTTTCCAAATAATCGCCGATAACAAGGCTTCCGCCCACAAAAAAGTAGTCGACATTGTTTTCATTTCCCATTTCCGCCAATTGCTTCAATGCTTTGGCGTCCACCTCATCTGGGTCGATCAGCACCGCAAACTTTTTAAGTCCTTTTTTACGGTCTTCGGCTATTTTATGGTAAACGGTGTTTTGCATCTGTTTTTGCCGACAGCTATCGCCATCAAGGCAAAAATAGGGTTTTTTCGATTGTTACGGAAAAGGGGGATGTAATTTGCCATACTAAATTCAAAATCCGACCATTTTTATTACACCAATTTTCCTAAAAAAAAACCTGCAAATCGGATCGGTTAAATCCTCTCTGCAGGTTTAAAATTATCATTATCTGAAAATTATCTCACTTCCACTAATTGTATATCACAACTAATTTTTACCTCCTCACTCACCAAAATTCCACCACCTTCGAGAGCGGCATTCCAATTTAAATTCCAATCTTTGCGATTTATTTTTCCGTTGATTGTGAAACCGGCTTTTGCACTTCCCCAAGGATCTTTTAATACGCCGCCAAATTCAACATCTAATTTAATATTTTTTGTAATCTCCCCTATTGTAAGATCGCCATACATTTCGTAGCTGCCATCGTGATCAACCAATTCAAATTTTGTTGGATTAAAAGTGATTGTAGGATTTTTTTCCGCATTAAAAAAATCTTCACTGCGCAAATGTTTATCGCGACCTTCATTTCTGGTATTTACGCTTGCTGTTTCTGCAGTAAATGTGATAATAGAATTTAAAAAATCTTCCCCGCTTGTTTCTGCTTCAATGGTATATTTTTCAAATTCGCCACGCACTGTGGTTAACATCATGTGTTTAACGCTGAATCCGATGCTGGTGTGCATTGGGTCTGCGATCCATTTTACCCTTGTAGTTGATTCTGTAATTTGCATTGAAATTGTTTTTTTATATGTTAAAAATTATTTATAAAATATAAAAAGGGAAAATTAATTTTGTTGGTATAAAACCATGGGAATTTCCATAATTAATATCTCTGCATTTTCAGATACTGCATTAATATTAAACCGCTCATTTTCCCAAACGCCAAATCCATCTCTTTCGTTCAGTAATTGATCATTTACTTTTATATCTCCTTTCAGAATAAAAAAATACACACCATTTCCTTTTTTGTGTAAGGAATAATTTACTTCTGTATTTTTTTCTAGTTTTCCAATATTAAACCAGGCATCCTGATGTACCCATACACCTGCATCATTTTTTTCAGGAGAAAGAATCTGTTGCAATTTATTTTTGCTGTCTTCCGCATTTAAGGTGATTTGATCGTAACGCGGTGTTACATTTTTTTTATTCGGAAAAATCCAGATCTGTAAAAATTTTACCGGTTTGTCTTTATTCTTGTTGTATTCGCTATGCGCCACTCCTGTTCCGGCACTCATTACCTGAATATCACCTTGTTTTATCACGGTTTTATTTCCGATACTGTCTTCATGTTCAAGGTCGCCTTCCAGCGGGATGGAAATGATCTCCATATTATCATGCGGATGTTTACCAAAACCCATTCCGGCAGAGACGGTATCGTCGTTTAATACGCGCAATACACCAAAATTTAAACGTTCCGGGTCATAATAACCCGCAAAGCTGAAGCTATGGTAGCTGTTCAGCCAGCCGTGATCAGCATGTCCGCGGGAATCTGCTTTGTGTAAAACCGAGTTTTTCATAATAATAGTTGTTGATTGTACTAGGAGTTTTGTAATATGTGTGTATATACATATAATTATGCCGAAAAGTTCATTATCCATCTATTTTTTATTAAATGCCTCGGAAAAACGTATACAAACGGTAAAAAATAGGAATTTTTTGCGGTTTTTGTTTAGGGGTTATATGAAGAATGGTTGGAATTAAAAAAAATTATTATTATAATTTTAATCTCAAAACACCAAACCCCTGATTTTGGCCCCAACGCCGATCCTCTCCGGTTGATGTTTATAATATGGAAGGGGAGGAGATATATCAAATGGAGTTACAAAACCAATTTACAGAAATAAAACTTGAAGCTCCAAAGGGAATTTATTTTGTAGAAATAATTGCAGGAGAAAGGCCTTATACAAAAAAGGTTTATTTGAATTAACAACTATGTTAAACTATCATTTTTAATGAC
>CAZXBG010000245.1:0-3841 GCA_964638865.1 uncultured Chitinophagales bacterium
CAAACCACCTTAAGAAAATTAATTATCATGCTACGTAGAACCCCATCTGCTAATTTGCTAATTTGCTAATTATTTCCTTTGTTCATTGGCTAATCAATTAATCTGCATTAATTGGTACATTTAAACATTGGTACATTGGTACATTACCTCAATACCCTCCGTTAAACTTTCTCACAAACCACTCCGCTACAAGTAGTCCCAGAATTAAAAAGAATATCCATTTTAAATTGATGATGGATTGTGTTTTTATGGTTTCGCGCATGACAGGTTTTGCAGAGGAGCTTTGTTCGATGCTGGCGACTAATTTTTCCAGTTGGTCTGCATATACCATTTGGCCACCACTTTGCACTGCAAGTTGATTTAATAAAGAATGATTTGCGGTAGTATTAATGGTTTCGAGTCTAATAGGGGAGATGCTGAAAGCACCATTGTCCTTATATTCTTTTCCGTTATAAACAACCTTTGCATCGTAAGTATAATTACCTGATGGAAAATATCCGGCATCCAAAGTATAACTTTTTGTAGTTTTTGAAAATTGGAAAGGAAAATCTTTTCCATCTTCACTTTTTATTACAACTGTTGCATCTGGTTCATTCACTAATTCGTAACTGTCGTTATATAATTCGGCATCCAGAATTACGGATTCGCTTTCATTTAACACATTTTTAGATTGGGAAACACGAAATTGTTTTTTATCGTTTTTTGCAACAAGATATTGTATTGTTTTGCTTATCAGCTCATTTGTTGCATCCTGATTTGTGTTTAAAACATAATCGTATAATCGCCATTTCCAGATATTTTCTCCCAAAAGGATCGCATATTTTTCACTTCCCGGCAGACTATAAACCAACAAAGGATTTTTGGTATTTACAGAGCCAATTTTCTGATATAAAACTACTTGTGATGCAGGTGTTACGGTATATTGCCCATAAGGAGCATTTAATGCCGGTAATTTTGGAAATACAGAAATATTTTTATCATTTAATGTAAACAAATTAAATCCGTTATCAAGTGTTGCAGTTATTTCATTTGCCGATTGTCCCGCTGAGTTAATGGTAACCAGGTTTTGCATTTTATTGAATGCACTCATGGATGTCTGCGACCCCGTTATTATCCAAAGTGGAATATTTTTACTTTTTAACGTATTTAATACATCCTGTATCTGATATTTTGAAGATGGCAGTTGATGTAAAATCACAAGATCGTATTCGCCGATGTTACCCTTTAATTCTCCGGCCAACTGAATTTCAACTTCGTAATTCTGATTGGATTCAATTGCTTGTTTAATTGCATTAATATCCGGATGTGGGGAGTTAGCCAAAAATAATATTTTTTGTCTTGCATCCAATACTTCAATATAGATATCCTGAATATTATTATCCGTTGTATTTTCTCCTTCCAACGATTGTATGCGAACCTGATAGTGACGAATACCGGGTGCATCGGCACTGATCTCCCAATTTAAATTGGTGTTGAACTGATCGCCGGAAACATTGATGTTTTTTTCGCTGATAATTTTTACATTTCCCTTTGTTATTTCACTGATGCTGATCTTTGGATTTGCACCCCGAAAATAAATAGCTTCAATTTCTGTTATGATATTAAATTTATCTTTCAGATAAACAATATTGTTGTGCAGCACTCTTGTGATTCGAATATCTTTTTTCTGCACAGTATCTCCCAAAGCAATTGCATAAATAGGAGCGCCCAAATCATTTTTCACATAAACAGGATTACTACCCGTATTATAAATTCCATCACTGGCAATAATAACTGCACCAACATTCAAATTCTGATATAAATTATTCAGTTCGTTTAATGCAGAGGAAAGGTCAGTTGATTTTTCCTGAAAATGCATTCCTTCCATTCCCTCTTTTAAGGTCTCCCCGAAAGTGTAGGTTCGTACATCGAATTTATCATTCAACGATTTTTGCAAATCCGCAATTAAATTCTGGTATACCGCAGTATCTTTTAATCCTTGAGCAACACTGGATGAATTATCCTGCGCCAAAATGATAATAGGTTGTTCCGTTTGGTTTGACCTTGATTTAAGAAAGGGATTCAACAGAAGAAAAGCAAGTATAAATACAGCAAAAAAACGCAATCCGGCCAAAACTCGTTTCCACCAAACTGCGGAAATTGCAGAACCTATTTTTTTCTCCCGATAATACATTCCCACAGCATAAATTCCACCACAAACCACACAAAGCAGCCAAAACCAAGAGGGATAATCGGTAAATAATTGAAAATTCATGATGTTGCGAATATACGGCGCTTAAACGAAGGTATTGGTGAAAATAATATCCGGCATGTGTTAAATTCAGTTGTGATGAACTGCAGGGATTTCATTCTCTAATAGATTAATTTGCGAATTTAGTCCGCAAATGTTAGAAGGGATTATATTTTAATTCAAAAATATCATTTATTATCTCCTCTTTTGATTTCGCAAAGTGAATAGCTATATCTTTTAAAATAGATGAAAGTGTTCCAATTTTGAGCGGGTCGTGATTTGGAATTGTAAGGTGATGTTCCCCATTTAATTTTGTTGATAATTTCATAAAGCAAAAATCTCGTCTTTAACTTAATGCAGCCTAATCAGTTTTGGAAGATACTTTTCCTAAAAATGACATTTAACAGCATCTTTAACCATGTTTTTAAGATTTGACATCGTTTCGGCCTCTGTAAAAATGGAGGCATTTAAGGCATTTGCCGTATACCCGCCCTCTGCAGATTCTTCCACAAGAAAAATAATTTCATCCATAATCAAAGCTACTAAATTTTTATTAAAATCTCAAATACTTCTGAATAATGGGATTGTGTTTTTTAGCATCCGGAACAACAGTAAAACACACATTACTTTCCTCCTACGCCTGTCTAAAAAGTACCGGTAAGTATTTACTTTTTATCCTTGTAGTCCATTTGCTAATCTGCTAATTGAACAATTTGCTAATTAAGTATGCAGCGCTCCGCACACACTTAAGGTTTGCCCGGTAACATAACTGCTCATATCGCTTGCCAGAAAAACAGCAACATTCGCAACTTCAGAACCTTGTCCGAAACGACCTAAAGGGATAGATTTGAAATAAGTTTGTTTTAATTCTTCCGATAATTCACCCGTCATATCCGTTTCAATAAATCCGGGAGCAATGGCATTGCATCTGATATTGCGGGAACCTAATTCTTTTGCAATTGATTTTGTGAAACCCAAAATACCTGCCTTTGAAGCGGAATAATTTGCTTGTCCGCCCTGGCCAATCAATCCAACTATGGAAGAAATATTAATAATAGAACCTTTGCGTGCTTTCATCATGGGTTTGATGGCAAACTTTGTAATATTAAACACAGATTTTAGATTAATATCAATAACTGCATCCCAATCTTCTTCACTCATGCGCAACATTAAATTATCTTTTGTGATGCCGGCATTATTAACCACAACATCCAACGCCCCAAAATCAGTTAAAACATCATTAATTAATTTTTCTGCATCTGCATAAATACCTGCATTACTTTTATATCCTTTCGCTTTAATGCCGAGGGTATTTAATTTTGTTTCCAGTGCAATTGCCTTTTCCTCACTACTCAAATAAGTAAATGCCACATTTGCTCCAGCTTCCGCAAATTTTATTGCAATAGCCTCACCAATGCCTCTCGATGCACCAGTAATTAACGCTGTTTTATTTTCTAATAATTTCATTGGAAACTTTTAAGTTATATTTTATAATTGTAGTGGAGTTTTAGCCACATGCCGAATTATTTACTATCGTAAGTAGTGAATGGTGAGTAGTCATTAGCCTCTGCCCTAAAACTCCTAACTCTTAGCTGTGTCCCCTGATACCTT
>CAZXBG010000246.1:0-3836 GCA_964638865.1 uncultured Chitinophagales bacterium
GTGTTTTATCTTTGCAGCAAAATCTGATTTATTATGGAAATTTTTTGTAATAACTGCTGCAACTAAATGGAAATTCTCGGATATATTGGTGCTTTAATAGTGGGCCTCACACTCAGCTTACTCGGCGCAGGTGGCAGTATCTTAACCGTTCCTATTTTATACTATCTATTTCATATTGATGCCGAATTGAGCTCTGCCTATTCCCTTTTTATAGTGGGTTTAACAGCACTTATTGGCGCAATTCCGAATATGATGAAAAAAACAATTAGTTACAGAACTGTTGTTGTATTTTCTATTCCAAGTTTAATCGCGGTTTATTTGACCAGAGCTTATGTAATGCCTGCTATTCCGCATATTATTTTTTCGACAGGTAATTTTACGCTCACAAAAGAAATAGCTATTCTGGTATTTTTTGCACTCATTATGATCGCTGCAGCTATTGGCATGATACAACAACGCAAAATCCCGGATCCGGTGTATGATGGTAAAGCACATTTTAATTACCCGGTAATAATTGCGGAGGGATTGGTGATTGGAGCTTTAACGGGGTTGGTTGGAGCCGGGGGAGGTTTTTTAATTATTCCTGCTTTAGTAGTATTTGCTAAAATTCCAATGAAAATGGCTATTGGCACTTCTCTACTCATTATTGCGATCAAATCGCTGGTAGGATTTACCGGTGATATTCAAAGTGGCCAGCCTATTAATTGGGAGTTTATACTGGTATTTTCCGGTGTTACGATGGTAGGTATTTTAATTGGTTCCTTTTTAGCTAAATTTGTCAACGGACAAAAATTAAAAGGCGCTTTTGGGTGGTTCGTATTGATAATGGGCGTTTTTATTATTTTACAGGAATTATTTTTGGAATTTTAATGTTTCAAGTAGGTGTCCAAGAAATTTAAAATGAATCGAAAAATGTATCTGGTATTATTTATATTATTGATCGTATCATTATTTGTTGCGATAAAAAATATCAATGCCCAAACACATGTGGAAAGTAAAAGTTTTGATCTGATGTTATCTACTTTATTGTCGCATTCGGCAAAAGAAGTTGGAGTTGCTGATGTGGCAAACGACACCGTAAGTATTTTTTTAGATGCAAGAGAAAAAAAAGAGTTTGATATTTCGCATATTCAAAATGCTATTTGGGTTGGGTACGAAGATTTTGATACATCCAGGTTAAAAAATATAACCAGAGATGAAAAAATAATTGTGTATTGTTCTGTAGGATATAGAAGTGAAAAAATTGCGGAAAAACTTGTTGCTTCCGGATATACTAATGTGGTAAATTTATATGGAGGTATTTTCGAGTGGGTAAATCAGGATAAACCCGTTGTTGATCTAACAGAAAACAAAACGGAATTAGTACATGCCTATTCCAAAAAATGGGGAATTTGGCTGAATGAAGGAGTGAAGGTGTATGAATAATTTCCATTTTAAAGATAAGCCCGAAATTTAATGAACAACTATATTGATATTTTTCTTAACGGATTTAAAGGATATTGGAATTATTTTTCTCATGCAATATTAAATCCAAGCTGGAATAATTATTTCTATTGGCTAATCGCAATAAGTTTAATTGTGTGGATGTTGGAAATATTGTTTCCCTGGAGAAAAGACCAGAAAATAATAAGAGCAGATTTTTGGTTGGATGGATTTTATATGTTCTTTAATTTTTTTCTGTTTTCCCTGATTGGCTACTACGCAATATCGAATGTTTTTGTGGAGCTTTTTAATAATGGTCTTGCACTGATTGGGATTACGAATGGTTTAGCGATAGAAATTAATGCATTTCCGTTTTGGCTCAAAATTTTATTAGCTTTTTTACTCAAAGATTTTATTCAATGGAATATTCACAGGTTATTGCATCGCAGCAATTGGTTATGGCAATTTCACAAGGTACACCATAGTGTTAAACAAATGGGATTTGCGGCGCATTTGCGATTTCACTGGATGGAAAATGTGATATATAGAACTATTCAATATATTCCATTGGCTATGTTAGGTTTTGGTATCAATGAATATCTGTTAGCTAACATGATTTCTCTGGTTATAGGGCACTTTAATCACGCAAATATTAACCTGCGTCTAGGACCATTTAAATATATACTCAACAATCCGCAAATGCATATTTGGCATCATGCAAAAGATCTTCCCTCGCAATTTCGTTATGGTATTAATTTCGGCATCAGTTTGAGTATCTGGGATTACCTCTTTAAAACAAATTATATACCTCATTCAGGTAGAGATATAGAACTCGGTTTTCCCGGGGATGAACAATTTCCGAAAGATTTTGTACATCAGGAATTATATCCAGTAGCTAAAAAGGAATAACAACTACAGGGATACTAAAATCTGTATAGATGCATTTATGTTAGTATTTATTGCATCTCCAACACCATTTTACATTCTATTACTCCCAACTAAGTTTTATCTTTGCCATAATGACGCATAAATACAAACGAATACTGCTAAAACTCAGTGGCGAAGCGCTAATGGGTGAACAAAACTTTGGAATTGATCCTGTCCGTTTACAACAATATGCCGCCGATATTAAAGAAGTTTCTGAAGCTGGTGTGGAAGTTGCCATTGTAATTGGTGGAGGTAATATTTTCAGAGGTATGAGCGGCGTTGGCTCAGGCATCGACAGAGCTCAGGGCGATTATATGGGAATGCTGGCGACTGTAATTAACGGAATGGCCTTGCAAAGTGCACTCGAAAACGTAGGATTGTACACAAGGTTGCTTTCTGCGATAAAAATGGAACAAATTTGTGAACCCTACATCCGCAGAAGGGCAATTCGTCATCTCGAAAAAGGACGCGTTGTAATCTTTGGCGCCGGAACCGGAAATCCCTATTTCACTACCGATACTGCAGCAAGTTTAAGGGCAATTGAAACAGAGGCTGATGTAATTTTGAAAGGAACCAGAGTAGATGGAGTTTACACCGCCGACCCGGAAAAGGACCCTTTAGCAACAAAATATGAAAATATCACATTCAAAGAAGTAATAACACAGAATCTGAATGTAATGGATATGACCGCATTTACATTATGCGCTGAAAATAATTTACCCATCATTATTTTTGATATGAATAAAAAAGGTAATTTGAAAAACCTTTTAGCGGGAGAAAAGGTAGGAACTTTAGTTTCGAATAAATAATGAAATAGAAAAACCTGTGAGGTCTAAGAAGATTTAACGAAACAAAATAATAATTATATACCCTTTTAAAATAAAATAACATGACAGAAGAAGATCTAAGTCTCGTGATTGACATGGCTCAGGAGCAAATGCTAAAAGCAATTAAACATTTAGAAGTGGAACTTTCACACGTGCGTGCCGGAAGAGCGAGCCTTGCAATTTTAGATAATATTAAAGTGGAATATTATGGCGCATTATCACCCTTGCATCAAGTTTCTAATCTCTCTTTGCCTGATGCAAGAACAATAACAATTCAGGCATGGGATAAAAAAATGTTGGGTGAAATTGAAAAAGCAATTCTCGCAGCCAATATCGGATTAACACCAATTAATAATGGAGATGTAATTCGGTTAGTAATGCCACCTCTTACCGAAGAGCGACGACGCGACTTGGTAAAACAAACAAAAAATATGGGGGAAACTTCTAAAATTGCAATTCGCAATTATCGCAAAGAAGCAAACGAAGAAATAAAAAAATTGCAAAAAGATGGGCTTCCCGAAGATATGGCAAAAGACGGCGAAGATCAGGTGCAAAAATTAACCGACAAATTCAGCGCCGAAGTGGAAAAACATTTGGCAGTGAAGGAAGCGGAGATTATGACGGTGTAGTTGAATGAGTAATGAGTAATGAGTAATGAGT
>CAZXBG010000247.1:0-3801 GCA_964638865.1 uncultured Chitinophagales bacterium
GTATCTTTTGTTTTTGTTTGATATTTGTAACCAACACCACCATAAACCTGATATAAGTTTCCGTCGCCTACATAATTATATTCAATTGTACCAAGTTGAGGATCTTCCGTTGGCACTTCTTCAAAAATGCTGTATTGAAATCCGCTATAAGGTAAAAGTCCGAAACTCATTCCGAATTTATGACGTCGCAATTGCCGTAAAAGCGGAAATCCGAAAGCCATATAAGATAGATTGCCATCCCCTGAGGTAAATTGTTCGTTTTCGTTTTTAAGTGTTATCACATTGCCATAAGCACCAATATCGAAAGTGGCAAAATTAAGTTCTGAATAGGATGCAGGATTTTGATAATTAATATTTGTCGGAGTAAAATATGCAGCGGAAAAACCTCCCATTCCGTTAGCAGCTCCGAAGGTAGTTGGAAAAATATTTCCTAATCCATATCTGGAATAAGGAGAGTTAACCTGTGCCGATAAAGTGGATATGGTAAAAATTATAAGTAAAAGTAGCAGTTTTCCTAAACGCATCAGTTGTGATTCAAATTAAAATTAAGAATAGTGTTCAATCCCTCTAAAACCAGATTTGGGAGTGCAAATATCTGCCTTTTAAGATGCAATTCAAAGAAATGTGCATCTCCGCCTGTTGTAATTACCGTTAAGTCGGCGTATTTGGATGCATAAGCTTCAATCATTCCACTTGATTCAAACAAGGCACCAGTATATGTTCCAGATATCATAGAGGTATGTGTGGTGTCGCCGGTAAGTTTAATATTTTCAATGCCTGATTCCTGCAACGGGTCTATTAACGGCAATCTCGCGGTAAAATTGTGCATCGCCATAAGGCGCATGTTCAGTCCGGGAGAGATAGCTCCACCCAGATAGACATTTTCGGCATTTACGAAATCATATTTTATGCAGGTGCCGGCATCTATAATCAAAACATTTTTATCTCGAAATTGTGCGTTAGCGCCTACTGCAGCAGCAAGTCTGTCGTTACCAAGTGTTTCGGGAGTAGCATAGGCATTATTAATCGGAAGAGGTGTATTTGGATCTAATAAAAGGAACTTCCTATTTTTTTGTAAAATTTCTTCCAGCTTAGGGTCATGTTGGTCAACAGAGGAAAGAATCGTATTGGAAATCTGAAATTTTTGGAAGATTGATTCAAGATCCTCCCAGGTAAGTTGCTCCTTTTTCCAAACAAAAACGATCTGATCATTTTCAAATACAGCGCATTTGTGTTGGGTATTGCCAAGGTCGAGAACGAGATTCACGGTGTGAAATTCGCAAAAAATACCATTATACAAGGTTTTTCAACCATAAGCATCGCAAAAATGAAGAAATTTAAGTTACTCAGGAAGGAATTATTTCCTTTTCCCGGCTTCCTCTTTAAAGGTAGTATAACAAATTATCAGATCGGCCTCACTGCGCCATTCCGTGTAATAAACTAACATATCAGCTTCTGTTTTCCATTCTGTGAAAAACCAGATACCGGAATCTTTTTGCGCATCGCTTTTCCAATCGCTTTTAAAAACGATAAGATCAGCTTCTGCAGGATTTTCAGTTACATAAACCTTTTTATTGGCTTCGCTTTTCCATTCTGTGATGTAAACCACCTGACTTTTTGATTCAAAAAAGAGAATTAAAAAGCTAAATGTCAATATTAATTTAAAAGATTTCATTGTATGTGCCTATTTGGTTTAAAGATAAGCAGGGTTTAACGGTAAAACAAAATTGTTTACAGATTTTACTCTACTAACGGTTTAAGGCACATAATGACTAATTTCGTGCCAAAGGAAAAACAGATTATGAGTAAAACATCAGAAATTCAGCTGAAAGTATTTTTGGATGAAACCAATATCCCGGCAAATATCACGTGGTTCGCAAGCGACAGCCAGATGACGGAACCGGAAAGTTGTAAAGCATTTATGTTAAGTGTATTTGATGAAAAATCTTCCGAATCGCTGCGCATCGATCTTTGGACAAAAGAAATGCGTCAGGATGAAATGGATAAATTTTTTTTCGAAACATTTATGACCATGGCGGATACCTATAACCGCGCAAATCAAAACGAAGAAATTGTGAACGAAATGAAAGACTTTGCATTTAAATTCGGAGAGAAAACAGGAATTATTAAAAGAAAATAGTAGTTAAAGTTTTTATCGATTATTTGAAGGGAAGGAAATTATTCCTGATCAGAAAAATAAATATCTGCTCCATTTTATCTAATTTTAATGGGATAAATTTATGGAACTAAAAATAGGTTTAACATTATCAGGAGGAGGCGCAAGAGGAATTGCACATATTGGTGTATTGCAGGCACTTGAAAGTGCAGGTATTTTTCCGGATATTATTTCGGGTTGTAGTGCGGGTGCAATGGTAGGCGCCTTATATGCAGAAGGATTTTCTCCCCGAAAAATATATTCGCTTATAGAAAATAAAAGCATTTATAGTATAATTAAAATGGGGTTGCCCGATAAGGGTATGATGGAACTGGGTTATTTCAAAAAGATATTAACTGAAAATATTCCCCACGACAGTTTCGAACAATTAAAAAAACCATTTTATATTTCTGTCACAAATTTAAATACGGGAAAATATGAAATTATTGGCAGTGGCAAATTAACTGATTTTGTAATTGCCTCCCAATCAATACCACTTGTATTTAAACCTCAAAAAATAGGAGCGCATTTTTATGTTGATGGAGGAGTATTAAATAATTTACCCGTTGAACCTATTCGCGCGTTATGTGATATTTTAATAGGTGTTAATGTTACACCTGTTAATTATACTGATAAATTAACCGGAATGCGCGCAATAGGTTTTCGTATTTTAAATCTTTCGCTCATGACTAACATGGAAAGCCGTATGAAACAATGCGATTTTATAATTGAACCCGACACTGCAGATTACACCATATTTGATGTAAATAAATCAAAACTTATTTACGATGCTGGATATGAAGCTGCATTACCTGTCGCCGAAAAAATTATACAATTTATTAAAACAGAAATGCGATAATTACCATTAAATATTTTTAACAGTACTTCCACTATCAATTAAAAAAAACCATTATGCCTTTAATACGCTCTGTAAAAGATAAAACTCCTCAGTTTGGAAAAAATTGTTACCTCGCAGAAAATTGCACTGTTGTAGGAGAAGTAATTATGGGTGACGATTGCAGTGTTTGGTTCAATACCGTAATACGGGGAGATGTTAATTCTATTACGATAGGAAATAAAGTAAATATTCAGGATAATGCAGTAATCCATTGCACTTATTTAAAAGCAGCAACAACAATTGGAAATAATGTTTCAATTGGCCATAATGCAATTGTTCATGGATGCACCATTCACGATAATGTATTGGTTGGAATGGGTGCAATTGTGATGGATAATGCAGTAGTGCACGAAAATGTTTTAATTGCTGCAGGAGCAGTAGTTTTAGAAAATTCTATACTGGAAAGTGGTTTCATCTACGGAGGAGTTCCCGCCAAAAAATTAAAACCGCTCAGCGAAGAAGCCTTCAAACACAACATCGATCGTATTGCAAATAATTATGTGATGTATGCTGATTGGTTTCGATAAATGTGATAATGTGCTAATGTACCAATGTATAAATGTACCAATGGACAGCCGAACAGATGTGCCAATGTACCGATGTACCAATTAACAGCCGAAGAAATCGACCTCACAGGTTTGAAAATCGACCTACCAGGTTTTTTTTAACCTGTGAGGTCTGATTTTCGGGGGGTGATCGAAAACTTTCAGCCTGAGTGAAACTTTGTGAATATCCATCCCAACCTCAC
>CAZXBG010000248.1:0-2538 GCA_964638865.1 uncultured Chitinophagales bacterium
CTTGATCCGGCTAATGAGTATATTCTTACTTTGGGATTGGAGTGTAGTAATTAGTATTTAGTAAGTTCGCTTGGAGCTTTTTTACAGATCCATGATTTCACTTACGATTTCATGAAATGAGTTATGAGTTATGAGTAATGAGCTTATGGCCAGGGGTTTGCGAAGTTTATTTTTGTGGGGAGTGAAAACGATTCAGTTTATTTTTAATTTAATGTTTGTGAAAGGGAAAAGCATTGTCTTACTTTTCTGCCCCACAAAAATAAATTTTCGCAAACCCAATGTTAGCGGATGTGCTGGCATGTTGAGGGAAAACTTTCTGGCTGAAATTAATTTATAAATATTTTTTTTGTGAAAATTCTGTCGGCACTTGTAACATTTACAAGATAATACCCTGTAGAACAAAACTCTAATGCGATTATATTCCTCAATTTATTTAATTCGTTTTTATAAACTATTTTACCATTTAAATCTGAAATAGTAATTTCGTGTTTATCGGTTAAATTTTCTAAATTAATATACACATCAGAGTTAAAGCTATAAATATTAATTCCTGTCAATTCATTTTCATTAATATTTACCGTAGTGGTATCACCTACTGTATCACCGGCTATAATGCCAACATTGCATTTTGTTTCATAAGCGTAGTCTTTAATGATAAGTGTATCGGCTCCGCTTTTAACATCGCATCTTATCCAGCCATAATGAGAGCATCCTACTACATCATTAAAGCGAATACCAATATAGTGATCTGTCAAGCCACCATACCATTTGCCGCCAATACCGCCATCCGGCCCGGAAATATTATAAGCCAAAACTTGAAAGTTGATATTCTGGAAACTGAGTTCTTCATCAACTATAGTCCCGTCAATCAGTGCGTAAGGGAAATACTGTGTGAATCCGCCGTAAGAGGGATTGATGATGCTTTTAATTGCTGCTAGTGCATTATTTGAATTCTCTGGTGCGGCAAAAATATATCGTAGATATGAATAGTAGTCGCTCCAATATGTAACATCAGTTCCAATGAATTTGAAAAACCGGAAATCATAAGTTCCGTCATTATCCATATCAATGTATCCATGCTCGCCATCCGTATTTATGATAGTATCAGGATCAATATCTGTATAAACCGCTTCGCTATTAGCTTCCTTAAGCAGAAGGAAGCTAATAGCCAAAGAGGAATATTGTAAAAGTTTATTTTCGGGTTTCATTTTATTGTTTTACAAATTGCTTGTTTAGGATTATACCATTGCCTAATTCAATTGATGCGACATACAGCCCAGCACTCAAATTTGAAACATCAATGGATTGAGTGTTGCCCGCCGTTCCATAAAAACAAATACCACCCTGCATGTTTACGATCTTTACCTTAAAATTATCTATTTCGGGTGAATTGTTGAGCAGGACGAATAGTCGAATATGATTATTTGCAGGGTTTGGATAAAGCATGGTATTATATTCCTGACTAAATAACCTATCATAAGGCGGATAATCTCCCTCAATTGGGACTTTAATGTATCCAAAGGAGTAAGCCGGAACTTCAATTGTAGTAAATGCATTTCCTACTGACGGGTTATTTGTATAACTAATGATTGTGTCAATTTCGATTTGATAGTTGACGTTATAGGAAGGATCGTTGTAACATTCATTCATCGTGAATAAAGAGCTTTTTCCTTTACCGGATGTTGAATATGGTTTTAAGGCATCAACACAATAAATTGTGGCAGTGTCTGAAAAAGACAAATGCCCGTCTGGCGGGTAAATACCGTAAGTTCCTGCAATATTCAGGTAATAGAATTGTGGATCATCTCCGGCATTGGTGAAATAAATATAGAAGAAAGTTTTTTCAGGATTAATAAAAACCGTGGGCTGAACATTGATATTATTTTTTGCGATAGTGAAATTGGTCTGCAAATATTTTAAATTATTTTTTGGAATTTCACTCAACATCTCCATTACAAAAAATGTCGCCCGCTTCATATAATAATTCCGGGAGTCGGGATTATTGGTTCCAAGTGTGTAGGGTGAAACAAGCCGTCCCAATGAATCAAGTTCAGTATCATTCGCAGGGCTCATCATCGTACTGTAGCTGGCACCGGCATAATTGTGCAGATTGGCATACTTGAAAAATCCTTCGCGGTAATTGCTGTTGAAGTTAATTTTTAAATTTTTCAGCCACCACTCCTGAAGAATGACACAGTGGGCTAGGGTCTGGCCATAAACATTTATCTGATTACTCTGTGAATCAGGATAGGTTCCGGTTTTAAAATTATATTCTGATGTGATAATATCCTTACCACCGGAAGCAATGGTGAGATTAAGACCTAACGTGTCCTTGTGAACATTCCATGATTCTAAATAACGGGTATTGATGAACTTCTTGATATTTTTAGCAATGCCGTCAAATGCCCCTTCCAGTCTTGGATCATAAGAATTATACAGCCATCCAAGCGTATCAGGCGGGTCGCAAGAATATGTTTCATCCAGATGGTTAAGTGCTATAGTATCCCAATTATGGCCATCGTAATATCCATGAATAGT
>CAZXBG010000248.1:2638-3786 GCA_964638865.1 uncultured Chitinophagales bacterium
CTTCCAGTGTATAAATACCTAGCATTTTTTGTGAAAAGTCAAAATACATTTCATTTCCGAGTTCAACATAAGCCACATTAACGTCATGGATCGGATTTCCGTTTGCGATTGGATTTCCTCTTAAATAATCCACAATCCTTTTACATTCCGTTGCCGTTTCATTCATTATATTCAAATCAACTATTACTTCTACACTATGGCCCGGATTTTCTGTTTCTATTTTTTTTATCATTTCGATAAAATCATCAATATACCGATGGGTTGAGTCAAGTAATAGTTGCTCTAAACATTTATCACCAAATCCCTTAAAGTCAGAAATCTCGGACGAATCCATCCAAGCTTCAAAAAAATCACTTGTAGCACCTATATCGAGACTATCAACAACATTACTATAGGCTGGAGAGTTATCCACCCCATCAGTTCTGTCATAAAACCTGATAATCTCCTCAAGAACGTACCCATATCCTGGTCCTTCCAGTAGATGCATAAATTTGCTGTCAGCACCGCCTGGAAACCTCAAACTGTTAGGTGCCAGGTCGCTCATCCAATTCCATTGATCTAATGCTGAAGTATCATTTGGAATTTGTTTCCTACCGTAAATGCCTGCAATGTGAAAACCGTATAAGCCTTTATTGATTGTTTTTTGTGTGCTGCCGAAATTAATATAAATTGTCGAATCGGGTTTCACTTTTGCATACTGCGTGTAATCGTAGGAATCATAACCTAATCCTTTGGAGGCAACGCGGTAGTTTTCAATGTCCTCTGTTTCATCTTCATCATAACCCCAGCACCATACTGTATCCATTCCGTCTGTCAATGTTTCCTGCACAATTCCAGTTGTGTCTAAAATTTCTTCATCAGGAAAATATTGGGCGTTTGCCTAGTTATGAATTGTAAAAAATATTATTAATAAAAAAGCAGTATGAAAGTGCGTAGCAGTAATTAAGTTTTTCATTTTATAATGTTTAAGGTTAAAGTAATGGATTTTGGTCGTTTGAGAATTTATCATGCGGAGTCTGCCAGTCTAGGAACTGTCCAATGGGTCTTGTTGTAAAAACTTTAATGATGTGAAGTAGTCCGAAAGCATATACGCTAACGGTTAGAAGCTTTGCGAAGTGGCGGAAATCGAAGTGAAAAAGTGCATGTTT
>CAZXBG010000249.1:0-3783 GCA_964638865.1 uncultured Chitinophagales bacterium
AGGGAAATAAATCTATCAAAAATATTCACTTCCCCATCAATAGCCCTCGACCTCACTGAGGTGGAAGGAAAAAAGGGTTGCCACGAATGCACAAATGAACAGCAAAAGGGAGAGGATTTTGTATTCTAAAATTTATCCTTTAATCGATGCTATTTTTTCCTCCAAATTTTAGCATAGTGGAATATTTTCTATCCCTTCAACACATATCCTCAAATTTTTCCTTCAAAATCCTTACTTTTGACCTCTCAAAAATTCAATTATATGCATATACCTGAGGAATTAAAATACACAAAGGATCATGAATGGGTTCGTATAGAGGGCAATATTGGGACTATTGGAATTACAGATTTTGCCCAACACGAACTTGGGGATATTGTTTATATCGATATAGAATCTATTGGTGATCATGTTGAAAAAGACAAGGTTTTCGGAACAGTGGAAGCAGTGAAAACGGTATCAGAATTGTTTATGCCAATTTCAGGCAAAATATTGGAGATGAATTCCGCTTTAGATGCTAACCCGGAATCTGTAAATCAGGATCCTTATGGAAAAGGCTGGATGATTAAAGTGGAGCTTTCAAACCCATCAGAAGTTGACGGTTTAATGTCGGCTGCTGACTACGGAGCAATTATTTCAGCATAAAATATATGACTATTCACCAACGGACATGGCCTGTTCTTCTATTTTTATGGGCGGCTGTGATCATGGTTGTAAGCGTAATTCCGGGAGCCGACCTGCCTTCCCTTTCGATTTGGGAGCCTGACAAGGTGATGCATGTTTTCGTATATGCAGTGTTGACCTATCTTACTTTTCAATGGTTAAAACGATTTCCCTCCATTGTTTCCTTAAATAAAAAAGCATTTATCTCCGTTACAGTATGCATTTTGTATGGTTTTGTCATCGAATTAATACAATTGATATTACCAACTAGAAGTTTTGACATGTTGGACGAACTTGCTAATGCCATAGGCTGTTTATTATGCATTACAGGTATTTTAGTATTTTCGTCAAAACGCAAATAATTAGCTAAAACTGCCTTTCGGGACTTATACGGAATGTTTTTTGTTTAATAGGAGGTCAACCGATAAATAGTGCAGGGTAATTAATAAATGGAACCATCAAAATCTTATCTCAACCAGTCTTTTAACGATATCGTTTTCGAATATCGCAACAAAGAATATGGCTCCTATTCACTTCGCAAGGTTACAAAAAGAAATATTTTAAGAGCATTGTATCTCATTACAGGAGTGGTTTTTATTACAGTTGCCAGTATTTATATTGATTTTTCATTTTTTAATAAAACGGACCCCTTAGTATTAAATATGTCTGAGATAACCCTATCAGATCCTCCCCCATTGTTTAAATTACTCCCCCCTGCTGTTCCTCCTGCAGCTAAAAAAATGGAAACCTCAGAGTTAACGGAAATGGAGGTAACAGACGATGATAAGGTAAAGGAAGAAAAGGAAAATAAAATAATTGATGAGAAAGTTGATTCCACTTCCAATGGCACGGCTGAAAAAGGATCAGATACAAAATCGCTGGAAAGTGGTAATGGGAATACGGTTTATTTTAGCGTAGAAGTAAAACCAGAATATCCCGGTGGATCTAAAGGACTTACAAAATATTTAAAGGATAATGTTAAATATCCTCAGGATGCTAAAGAAAATGGTATTCAGGGAACAGTTGTTGTAGTTTTTATTGTTAATGAAGATGGAACCGTTTCCGATGCAAAAATAAAAAAGGGTATTGGCGGTGGATGTGACCAGGAAGCATTGAGAATAGTTAACGAAATGCGCAAATGGAAACCCGGTAAACAAGGTGGGGTTCCGGTAAGGGTATACCAGCAAATTCCAATCGCATTTAAATTGCAGGATTGATAAATGGATTGCCTGTTAATTATTGTTGTGGTTTTAAGGATATTATAATTGTTTGATGTAATTTTCGTTTATAATTAAAATATGAAGAAATTTCTGACCATATTGTTTGTTTTTACCGCTTTTTGTTCAAATACATTTGCACAATCAGAGGCTACTTTAGCTCAACAGTACATGAGCAATGGAGAATACGATAAGGCAGCCGATATTTATAAAAAATTGTATAACGAAAATGCAAACGGTTATTACAAATCTTATTTTAATTGCCTTCTTGTATTAAATGATTTTAAGGAAATAGAAAAGATTGTTGGTAAACAAATTAAAAACAATCCGGAAAATCTCACTTATTATGTTGACATGGGTTATGCTTTTGAGAAAAACGGCAATACCAAAGAACGCGACAAACAATGGGACCTCGCAATTCAAAAAATAACGGATAATAAAACACAGGTCAATTTATTGGCAAATGCTTTTGTAGGATTGGATCAATTAAACAATGCGATAAAAACCTATGAAAAAGGACAGAAAATAGTTTCCGGCTATAGCTTTAATTATGAACTTGCAGGAATGTATTACAGGGCCGGAAACATAGATTTGAGTATGGACACATATCTGAATTATTATGAAGAGAACGACAAAAGTGCAATGACCAAAACCACTGCTGCACTTAACAGAATATTAAATGAAGAGAAAGATCACACATTATTGCAGGAAAAAATATTTGAACGCATTCAAAAAAATCAGAATGAAATTTTATTTACTGAACTTTTAATATGGGATTATATTCAACTCAAAGATTTTGATGGTGCTTTTATTCAGGCAAAAGCATTGGATAAAAGAAACAAAGAAAATGGTGAACGCGTTTTTGATCTTGCAGAAACTGCCAAAATTGAAGGCGCTTACGACAATGCTATAGAAGGCTATAATTATATTATCGCAAAAGGAAAAAATTTTCCCTATTATTTCAGTTCCAAAAATGGTATTCTGAATTGCAGAAAAGATAAGATCTTTAAAACAAATAATTATTCGCAGGTAGATATTAACGAATTAAAAAGCAGTTACACCGATTTTTTACAGGAATATCTCAAAAATGATTTTCGCGCAGCTACTGTAAATGCTGATCTCGCGAAATTGGAAGCATTTTATATTCACGATATTGATCGCGCCATCGAAATTTTGGAACCGGTGGTGGAATGGCCTGCATTAAATATTTCTGATCGCTCAAAAATTAAATTGGACCTCGGTGATTTTTATCTTATCTCCGGAGATGTTTGGGAAGCAACTTTGTTGTATTCACAAGTGGATAAAGCCATGAAGGATGAACCACTTGGAGAAGAGGCGAGATTAAAAAATGCTAAACTCGCTTATTATCGCGGCGACTTTAAATATTCGCAGGGGATGTTGGATGTATTAAAAGCTGCAACAAGCGAATTGGTTTCTAATGATGCAATGAAATTGTCGGTATTTATTACAGAAAATCTAGGCCTCGATTCTGTTGCCGAACCTATGGAATTATTTGCAAAAGCAGATCTTATGGTCTTTCAGAATAAGATAAATGAAGCTGTAATTATTCTTGACACCTTAGATGCAAGATATCCTGCACATAAACTTGCTGATGATATTTTATATATAAAATCCACTATCGCACTTAAACAAAAAGATATCACCAAGGCAGTTGTTTACCTCGAAACAATTCGCGAAAATTATACCTACGAATTGTTAGCGGATGATGCAATTTTCAAACTCGCAGAAATCTATCAATACGATCTTAAAGAACCGGAGAAAGCAAAACTTGCCTACGAACAAATTATCCTCAATTTCAAAGATTCGCTCTACGCCAACGAAGCAAGAAAAAGATTCAGAGCGCTGAGAGGGGATAATCTGAACTGATGAGTGATGAGTGATGAGT
>CAZXBG010000250.1:0-3749 GCA_964638865.1 uncultured Chitinophagales bacterium
GATATTTAATTTGAAATGGAAAAGTGGAGTTTTTTCACAGCCTGACGTTTTGCAGATTTGCGATGGGCGGGCTTTTTACCCCAAATGTTGCTGCGGAGAACTGAACTTTCGGCTACCGCAAAATTGTCTGCGGAGCACGAAATCCCGCCTATTGCAAATGTGTTGTTATAGGATGTGGCATTGCACTCAATTTATAATTATTTTTTTTGTTAATTGTTTATCATCTTGAGTTAAATTCACAACATACATTCCGGTAGAGTAATTACCCATGTCAATTATTGAAAATTGGGTGTTTAATTTTCTTTCTACAATTAAATTCCCGGTAAGATCTGCAATTCTCAAATGAACTGAGCTGTTTGTATTTAAATTTATGAATACGTTATTTCCAAAACTATAAACAGTTGCATTTAAAGTATGTTGCTCATGCACATTTACATAGCTTGTTGTGTCACCGGCAATAATCGGATAGTCAGGTTGCATTTCATAAGCATAGTCATGAATAATTAAGGTGCGACCACTATCTATCACAGAGCAGCGAATCCAACCATATCTACGGTTGTTTTCTGTATCGACAAAACGAATAGCAATATATTGATTTATATGTTCAATGCCAGTATAAAATGAAGTCCAATTACCTTGTGGCAAAATGAAAGGGACATCTGTTTTATATTTGATTGCGACTAAAGATTGGTAATTACTATTAAAAAAATTTAGATTTTCATCTACAACATTCCCGTTAGGCAGTGCATAGGGCCAATAATATGTATACCCCCCACCTCCTGACAAAAAGCCGGTACTCCCTGCAATTCCATTTTGCATAGTATCGAATGCTCCGACGAAAAGTGCTTTCACATTGGCTAAGTCACCATAAAAAACAGTAGTGCTAAAACTTTCATTAAAGAAATTAAAATCATTCAATCCATCATCGTCAAGGTCTATTCCAAACAATTCATTAGGCTCATCAAGTATAACATCAGGGTCAATGTCAGTATAAATCACTTGCGATGAAGCAGCAGTAGCCCCAAGAAGGGCTACTGCTGCTGTTGAATATTGTAACAAGGAAAATTTATTCGTCATATTTATAATTTAACAAATGAATTTGCAACGCTGCTACCGTCATTAAAATTACAAATAATTTGATACAGACCGTAACTCAATTTTGAAATATCAATTGAATTATTGTTTGCACTTTGTTCTAAAATTTTCATGCCGGTCACAGAAAATATTTCAATCGATTGAATTTCTGCTGTTGATGTAATATTCAGCATATTATTGGCAGGATTTGGATAAATCAATAGCTCATTTTTAATTTCACTTGCCATTCTTGGAGCATAAGGCACTATGTGCATTTTTACATATCCTGACGTAAATCCGGGAACGGTAATACATAGGCTACCTGCTGTAGCGGTGCATCCCGGATTTGCATAATTATAAGTCTGGTTTATTTCAATGTTGTAAGGATTTGCTGCATTATAGCAGGAATTAAAGTCATAAATCATACTTTTTCCACTTTGTGAATACGCCTGAAATGCATCAACTACATACATAGTTGCATCAACAAGCTCAACCTGATAGCCATACATTAAATACATACCGGCAGGGTTTAAAATGTAACGCTGTTCATTACACCGACTGTTCGTAAAATACATATATACATAGTCTTTTTCAGGCGTAATAAAAAATGTTGGTGGCAAATTGGGATTGTGTCCATAAGTTGCAACTGTTGCCGGAAAATAATTGAGGTTGTTTTTATTAATTTCACTAATTAAATCCATGGTGTAACCTACAGTTCGCTTTACATAATAATTCCTTTTATCCGGGTCACCTGCAGGTAAGTTATATGGAGAAACATCTTTACCTAGAATTTCAAGCTCAACATCCTCATCTGCAGGCGTAAGCATTTGCACTCCTGATCCGCCGGCAAAATTTTGTAAGGTGGAATATTTAAAGAAGTTTTCCCTAAATCCTTCTGTGAAATTAAGCTTTAAGTTTTTCATCCACCATTCTTGCAACAATACTGTATGCTGGTAACTATTTGTAAATATTTTACCATTATTTGGTGTTCCTTCATCTTTCAAGTTCCACTCAGTAACCCACATATCTTTTTTTATTGATGTTGTGAGGTTAAAATTTAATACAAGATTGAATAAATCGAGGTCATCATCATATCGAGTTAACATAAATTTTCTGAAATTGATCCTGGCTGCATCAAATGCAGGTTGTATGCGGGTATCTGCATTATCAAAGTCCCACTCGGGACAGGAGTAACTTCCCAAGATACCTGTTTCGGTTACACATTCATCATACCAAGAATCGGCAGAGTAATAGGTATGTAAAATAACTGCATGAAACTTTTTAATGCTGCCTCCGGGGTGATTATCTCCATAATGCGAGCGCAAAGCTTCGTTCCAGGATATTGATCTTGAGCCAACATATTCTGAAGGTTCCGTAATAAATACATGTCCTTCACCTTCAAGCGCATCGGCACATAAACCAATTTTATAGTTTGCACCTGCTTTATTTTTAAATACAAGAAAAAAGTTCCTATCTGCAGCAGGAATGAACAATGACTCGCCAAGGGCAGTTTCTTTGCTTGTTTGTCCGGGAACAGACTGGCCATCAAGGTATTTCCAGTAATCTTCAAATTCATCAAACTGCATAATCTGCTTATGAAATTTATTTGCCGTTTCGTTTCCCAGTTCTACACCTACTACATTAACATTGTGAATCGGATTTGATTGAAGATATTGAATGATATCAAAGCAATCTTCAGCCGTTTCTGTGAGAATGTTTAGGCAAACAATTACATCCACCATATGCCCTGGGTTATCCGTTTCAATTTTTTCAATCAATCGGATAAAATGGTCAATGAAGCGGTCACCGGAGGTTAAGTCTTCTTGGTTATCAAAATCGGTTCGATATCCTTCAAATGCATCTAAAATTTCAGAGCTTCCTCCAAACCAATTTAACAAGGTGGTAATATTAGTTTCATTCATAATATCTGTCGCATTATTCGGAGCTTCCAGTACATTATCAATTGCATCAAGATATCGGGTAATTTCTACAATATCGTATCCGTATCCCTTATCACCGGTTAACAAATGCATAAATTTGCTGCTTGATCCACCAGGAAATCGCAATACTTTTGGACGCATGTCGCTCAGCCACTGCCATTGGTCTTCGCTATAAATGTCTCCATACAAGGTTGATTTTGTGAACATACCCGTTACGTTTACACCAAATTGTCCTTTGTTAATAGTTTTAACCGATTTGTTTAAATTGATACTCATTGCAGAACCTGTAGAAGTGCAATCTAGTGATGCTCCGGTTCTGAAACCGGCAGTCTCGGAAACGGAATCTTCTATTACATAAACTGTGTCAAGGCCACTAATGTAAACAGTGTCAGCCAGATCAACTATTTCTTCCCATTCAAGTGTATCTATGTCTTGAGAAAATGATTTGTTATTAAAAAACAATAGTGATATTAGGAGTGTTGTCGAAATAAATATTTGACAATTTATCTTTTGATTTTTCATGTTGTAAAGATTTTTGAAGAAATGAATAAATTAAAGTATGTTCAATAAGGTGATTACATGAAAAAACATCGTCGCCTTCGTTTATTCAGTCTGTTAACAGTCCACAGGACATGTCCGTTAAAATGCTTAATATGAGCGCAATTTCGATATACCATCTCCTATAACGTCAGAGTGTGAAAAAACCAATTCCTTCAAAACACTCTCCAATGTTAA
>CAZXBG010000251.1:0-3744 GCA_964638865.1 uncultured Chitinophagales bacterium
TGAGTAATGAGTAATGAGTAATGAGTAATGAGTAATGAGTAATGAGTAATGAGTTGACATTAACTTGGGTAGGTAAATTAAAATTCATCATTAATGCTTTGAACGGAGAATAAGGATTAATGAGGGCGTTTCACTACTTACCAAAAAGTCAATAAATTTTCAATTTTCAATTTAGTAATTTGAACAGTCGCATTATTCAGGAGTAAAAGTATAAGGCTTTCATGGATCTACTCATTACTCATAACTCATTACTCATTGCCTGAAAGTTAATGGAATCTCATCCTGATACCCGATACCTTATGTGCCCAAAACAATTTTCAAACCACAACCGGTTAAATAACAAATAACAATCAAAAAATATTAAATATTTAACGGATCCTTACCATGAAACTTTGGCAACCACCCGATTAACTCCGAACACAAATACCTATTCCTTTATTGCACAATCAGAAATTAAATGTTCCAACTTTCGAAAAACAATCACGATACCCCATCACGGTTCCAGTCTTCCATAAAATCTAGGAAACGGAATAGATTCTCTTATATGCTGGCTTCCGCTGATCCACATTACCATGCGTTCGAGGCCGAGTCCGAAACCTGCATGCGGAACGGAGCCATATTTGCGCAGATCGAGGTACCATTGAAAGGCTTCCACCGGCAATTTTTCATGTTTGATACGCTCGAGTAACATGTCGTGATTGTCTTCCCGTTCGGCGCCACCAACAATTTCGCCATATCCTTCAGGAGCCAGTACATCCACTCCTTTTACATATCTCGGATCTTTAGGATCGCGTTTCATATAAAAGGCTTTTATTGCAGACGGCCAGTTATAAACCATTACAGGGCATAAAAATAGTCTGGTTAATACCGTTTCGTCAGATCCTCCAAAATCGTTTCCGTGTTCGAAGTTTTTTGCAGAAAGCAACCATTGAGGAATATTATCTGCTTTTTCCTGCAGGTCTTTTATCTCATTTTTCAGGGTGTCGATCTTGTTTTTATTGAAATTGATCTCCCCTTGTTTTAATGCGCCCGAAGCTATTTTATTTTCGCGTTCAGAAATTTCATCTTCTAATGTTGAGACCGTCGTTTTTAAATCGAGAAGATCGTTTTCCAATGTTTTAATACTATTTTTTCCATCCACATCCTGTTCTCCTCTAATAATTTTCACCGCATCGTCGTAATGAATTCGCGGAAATTGCAGTGATACTGCATTGGATAAAAATGTAGTGTTGCGTTCCAAAATTTCCAGTTCTTCCTTGCAGTGTTCCATAACATCGGCAACTACTGATTTTAAAAACTGTTCAATAAGGTCCATGTCCATGTCGAGATCATAAAATGCCATTTCGGGTTCTATCATCCAGAATTCGGAGAGATGGCGCCTGGTTTTGCTTTTTTCGGCACGGAAAGTAGGTCCGAAAGTGTAAATTTTGCCATGCGCGAAGGCAAGAGATTCGCCATATAACTGGCCACTCTGACTGAGATAAGCAGGTCTGCCGTAAAAATCGGTTTCAAATAATGTAGAGGTCCCTTCGCAGGCATTTGCTGTAAAAATGGGCGCATCCATTTGCAAAAAATCATTTTGCTGAAAGAAATTGTGAATAGCAAAAATTACCCTGTTGCGCAACCGCATCATTGCCCATTGTTTTTTACTGCGCAGCCATAAATGGCGATTATCTATTAAAAACTCAATTCCATGTTCTTTTTTCGCAATAGGATATTCCTCTGCAATCTGAATAATTTCCAAACCTGAAACCTGTACCTCATATCCACCCATTTGACGCTCGTCTTTAACAACAGAACCAATCAGCGACAAGGAACTTTCCATGGTAAGTTTTTTTGCATCTTCAAATACCTCTGCATTCACCTTATTTGCATCCACTACACATTGTGCAAATCCGCTTCCATCACGCAAAATAATAAAAATCAAGCCTTTGCTTTCGCGCTTATTGCTTACCCAGCCCTTAAGAGTTACCTCTTTTCCTTCAAATTGACTTAATTCTCGTAAGTATTGAAATTTTTCTATACGCATATATTAAAAATTAATGGGTGCAAAATTACGATGAATTTTAATGTTGAAGCAACGAAGGGTCTCGAATTCAATAATCAATTTTTTCTTTCCATACAATAGAAAAACAGCATAAACAGAAATAATTTAGGGGTAAATTTGGGGCGGGTTAGATTTGATAAACAATGTTACACCAAAGACTTAGTCAAAAATTATTACAAAAATTATCACCACAGCAAATTCAGCTGATGAAATTGTTGCAGGTGCCTACCGACCAATTGGAGCAGCGGATAAAGGAAGAATTGGAATCGAATCCTGCTTTGGAAGAAGGAGATAATGAGGAAGAGGAACTTACCAGCACAGAAGAAATGTTCCGGGAAGAAGAGGGTGGCTCTGAGGAGGGTGGCGACGAAAAAGATGATGCTACAAACGACGAGCTTGATCTGGATGATTATATCAACGACGATGAAACTGCTGATTACAAAACACGGGATGATAATTATGGTGATGACGATGATGATAATAAAACTGTGCCCTATGCAATAAATGATACGTTTCATGAAAATCTGAACAAACAATTAGGTATGTGCGACATGGATGAACGCCGTGAAAAAATTGCACAACAAATTTTAGGAAGCATTGACGATGATGGATATTTAAGAAGAGAGATTTCGGCTATAGTAGATGATCTGGCGTTTTCGCAAAATGTTGTTACAGATGAAGATGAGATTATTGAATTGTTGGATATGATACAAGGATTTGATCCACCGGGAGTTGGTGCCAGAGATCTGCGTGAATGTTTATTATTACAATTAGAAAGAAAATTACATACTAAAAGTGTAAAAACGGCAATCAATATTGTAGAAAATTATTTTGAAGAATTTACAAAAAAACATTACGAAAAATTAGCAAAACATTTAAAGGTTGAAGAGGGAGAATTAAAACCCGCTGTTACGGAGATCATAAAATTAAATCCTAAACCGGGTGGATCAGCTAAAGAAGATGGCGGAGCTGCTTTTCAGTATATTATTCCCGATTTCACAATTATTAATAATAACGGGGAATTGGAATTAAAATTAAATTCACGCAACGCACCTGAATTGCATGTAAGTCGCGACTTTAAAGAAATGGTTGTCGACTATAAAAAAAGCGCATTAAAAGATAAAAAACAAAAAGAAGCTATTTTATTCATCAAACAAAAAATTGATGCTGCCAAATGGTTTATTGATGCCATTAAACAAAGGCAACATACATTGTGGAGCACAATGTATGAAATTATGGTGCATCAGTACGATTTCTTTTTAACGGGCGATGAAACACAAATGAACCCAATGATATTAAAAGATATCGCAGAAAAAACAAATCTCGATATTTCAACGGTAAGCCGTGTTGCAAATAGCAAATATGTACAAACGGAATTTGGCACGTATTCCTTAAAATTCTTTTTCAGTGAATCGTTATCTACCGATTCCGGTGAAGAAGTTTCTACCCGTGAGGTAAAGAAAATACTTTGCGGTTTAATTGAGGCAGAAAATAAAAAAATTCCCCTGAGTGATCAGGAATTAATGGAAGACTTGCGCAAACGCGGTTATAATATTGCAAGAAGAACAGTGGCGAAATACAGAGAACAATTGGATATTCCTGTGGCGAGGTTAAGAAAGGAATTATGATAAAAAAGATCTTCGGACATTTTTTTTCCATACTTTTCGTTCCGCTGTTGTTGCCGCTTTACGGATCTG
>CAZXBG010000252.1:0-3710 GCA_964638865.1 uncultured Chitinophagales bacterium
TCGCTATAGCTGCGGAGGATAAATGGGCCGTTCGTGAAATTGATGATTTTCCTCCGTATTAACTCCTTATACTTTAATAACCTTACCAACTCCTTCAACCTTTCGTTCTAAACTTCTCTATCAACCTATTTACTCTTTCAATATTTTCATAGTTAAGAGAATAGTAGATGTATTTTCCCTCCCTTTTTGTTTTAACAAGATTTGCTGTTCGAAGTATGTTGAGTTGTTGGGAGGCGATAGATTGATCGAGATTAAGACTGGTAAATATTTTATTTACGGTGATGGATTTATTTTTATCAACTAGTGCGAGTATTTTTAATCGCAGTGGATGTGTAATTGCACGCAAAATAATAGAAGCGGAATGCAGCTCACTATTTTCAACATTTTCAAAAACATGTAAAATTACTCGTCCCATAAAAATTATTTAGCTAATTCTTTAATGAGTGCAGAAATTTCATCAAGTCTTTCTTGGTTAAGGGTATAATATATAAATTTTCCGCTGCGTTTGGTTTGAACTACTCCGCTTCTTCTTAATAATGCAAGATGTTGAGATGCAATCGATTGCTCAATTCGTAATTTGAGATAAATTTCAGAAACCGTTAATTTGGGCGATTCAGTCAACATCTTAATAATCTGCTGTCTGAGTTTATGGTCTACAGATCTGATAACAAGCACTGTTTTCTTCAGGTTGTTGTAATCCAGTTTTATTTCTCCGTTAATATCGGAGTTTATTAGTTTAATGGCATGTGTTGCGGGCATAAATTCGTTTTAAACTGTTGATCTACCCCACGAGGCTGACTGATAATCAAATATACTTCGCATTATGTTAAAAACAAAAAAATATGAGCAGGCTAGCTCAAATTATTTTTTGATGGTGTAGAATTCCTTGATGTATTCCGGCTCAAAATAGGCAAGATCCTCAAATTCACTGTTTTGGTAACGGTGGAAGGAAAGACCTGACATATTGGAGGAAATTTGTTCATGTTCATTGTAAAAAAGTGCGTTTTTGTGCTGCAGGAAGGGTTTTCCCTTAAGTAAACCGCTCCCAAAAAAAACCACCTTAACCTGATCTAAGTATTCAGAAAAACCGGTTTCATCAAATAATAGTGGTTGTGGAGGAAATATTACCTTGCCGCTTCGGTTGTAGATTGCAGTATAAACTTCCATGCGACGGGCATCAATTAAGGGACAAAAGAGAGTATCGGTATCGGTGTAAAGGTTTAGAAGCGGTTCTACCATACTTCTGAGTGTATTTACTGCAATTAGAGGTTTATTAATTGCGTGACACATTCCTTTTGCAGTTGACACTCCAATTCTCAAACCGGTATAAGAACCCGGACCGGAACTTACTGCAATGGCATCGAGGTCTTTAATTTTATTTCCTGTTGTTTTTAAGGTTTCAATTATTAAAGTGGTAAGTTGGGCAATATGGTCATTTGGTGTATTACTTCTGCTTTCCGCCAAACAAATTCCATTACTTGCAATACTTACACTGCAAATTGGAACCGAGGTTTCTATGTTTAATATAAGCACCATTTAAAACTGTATGGGAAGTTCCATTTGAATTTCCTTTCTTAAAATAACAACCACTGTTTTATCACCTTTTTTCAATTTACCTAATGCCTGCATGTATGCCATCATATCAACAATTTCATATTCTCCCAGTTTAAGTACGATGTCGCCAGCCATTATACCTGCTTTTTGTGCTGGTTTTCCATCGCTTACTCCATCTATTCGCATTCCTTTTCCTGAATAAACATAATCAGGTATTACGCCCATAGTTACAGTGAAACGCGGAGTATTTTCATTATTGTCTTCCTTCGTTTTTGTAAAGTTTATTTTACCTAACGAATTTAAAGAATCAATTAATACATAGGTATAATCTAAAATATTTTTTATTCCTAAATAATTAACCTTTTCTGCATCATCGCCTGGTTTATGATAATCGTTATGTGAACCTGTAAAAAAATGCAATACCGGAATATCCTTTAAATAAAAAGATGTTTGATCACTTGGTCCAATACCTGATTCTGTGGTAACTATTTTAATATCAGATACATTGATATTTTTTAATACCGACCAATTTGTTGAAGACCCTACACCGTTAATAATAATTGTTTTTGTGCTGTCCAATCTGCCAACCATATCAAAATTGAGCATATAGTTCGGCGCATAATTTTTCATCATCTCCGAATTAACAAATGCCTTACTTCCAAATAATCCCATTTCTTCGCCACTGAATGCAATTATTAAATAATTGTTGTTTTTGAGGTTGGAGGATTTTAATTTTTCTGCAAGTTCAATTATAAGGCTCACGCCGCTTGCATTGTCGTCAGCACCGTTGTGAATGGCGGGTTCTCCTCTGTAAAGAGATCCTTCAATTTCACCATGTCCAAGATGATCGTAATGTGCACCTATTATGATTGTATTTACTGCTGCGTTATCAATAAATCCTACAATATTATGTCCAACGCGTATTTGTTCATTTAATTCAACAGAAATTGTAATGGGTGAATTATAATTTTTAAGCGTTGGAACCAACGAATTTTCAATATAATAAACAGGGATGTTTTCCGCTGCGGAATTTCTCCTGTAATCTGCCACCGGAGATTGATAATTAGAATCAATATTATAAAAAATTACTGCTGCTGCACCGTGCGTTATTGCATTTTTAATTTTACTGCGTTCGTCGTTGAATTCTATATATTTGGAATGTGGATGTGTTCCATCGGGCGAGGATAACTGCACTAAAACAATTTTACCTGTAACATCTTTATTGGCATAATCATTATAGTTATTTACCGGAGCAGTTATTCCGAATTTTACATCTACAAAAGGAGCAGTTACAGTTCCATTTGCCGACATTAAGTGTGGGAATGCCGTTTGAATATCATCCCACTTACTATTTGTTAAAATGTAGTTCGATTCCCCAAGTTTTTTACCGGAATGGGCCTCAAAAGCCTGAATATAGCTATTTGCATCTCCTGCTGGTTTAAGTCCCATTTTGAGGAACTCTGCAGCAATATAATCTGCTGCTATTTTTTCTCCCGCACTTCCTGTTGCACGCCCCTCCAGTTTGTCGTCTGCGAGATAAATTACATGCTCCTTAAGTTCTTGTTCCTGAACAGATTGAGTATAACTAATGCTAAAACTTAATGAACATACAAATAGTAAATAGCCGGAAATAAAAGATTGCATAATTTGTAATATTTATTGCAAAGTAATTAAAAAAAATACGAAAGCATTATGATTGTAATCAGTGGGCGGTGGCAGTAACAGTCCACTTTCACTTTAGCTGCGGAGGATAAATGGGTAGTTTGTAACATTGGAGCTTAATCGTTTCAAGTAAAAATATATTAAACATTTTAATATTATCAAATTACGGAGTGGAAGCTGTAATTATTTGCTAATCTGCATCTTTTACATTTTTTTATCCTTTTTTTATCCTTTTTTTATCCGCTCCATCCGCGTCATCTGCGTTCCCGCTTTTTGCATCCGAAATTTTACCAAATCCCACAGGAACCTGTAAGTATTTATTAATCTGCATCTTCTACATTTTTTTATTCTTTTTTTATCCGCTCCATCCGCGTCATCCGCGTTCCCCCTTTTTGCATCCGAAATTTTACCAAATTCCACAGGAAGCAGTAATTATGTGTTAATCTGCATCTTCTACATTTTTTTATTCTTTTTTTATCCGCTCCATCCGCGTC
>CAZXBG010000253.1:0-3673 GCA_964638865.1 uncultured Chitinophagales bacterium
GCTTCGATGGATCAAAAATATTATTCTTCTATTGACCTATATGTTGGTATTAAAATAAATTCCTACTTTCTAATACCGAATTCAAAAACATTTTTAGATTGTTTGAAGATTTATTTCTGAGTCAGCTAAAGTTCAATTCCGTCTACAAAATTCCTACAAAATGCCTTCAGAATCGCTGACGAATTTTGTTTTATTTCTAATCACAAAAATCATAAATATGAAATCTTTAACATTAATTTTTACCATTTCTTCCACCATTTTCATTATTATGATAATGGTGTCGTGTAACAAAGAGAGCACGCTTAAATCTGATAAAATACCAAGTGCAATTCAAAACTCCTTTCGTACAGCACATGCCGAAGTAAAAGATGAAAGCTGGGAAAAAGACGGTGATTATTTTGAAGCGGAATATGACAAAAATGGAATGGAACAAACAATTTTATACGATAATTCGGGAAACGTTATCAGAACTGAAAGTGAGATATCAAACAAGGATATTCCATCTATCATTGGTAGTTATGTTTTGGATTACTATAAGGGTTATAGAATTGTTGATGCTGCAACAATAATAAAAAGTGATGGCTCGTTTTACAAAATTGAGATTAAAAAGGGAAATTCAGAGCAAGAATTCCTTTTTGATATGGAGGGAAATTTTGTTTCAGAGGATATGGATGATACTGATGTGAATGAGGGTGAAGAAGATGATGATTGAAATTAATTAACGGTTCAATAAAAAGGTTTTGATTGTGTAGACTTGTCTGGTTTTTCAACCTGGCAAGTTTATTTTTATTGAAGAACTTATACTCTGTTACCAATGGGTATTTAAGTTAAAAAATTGGACCTTTAATTAAATGAAATTTTCTTTTGCAAGACACTTTAATATCACTCAAGATTAGATATTTATTTTCATGTCTATTTATTATTTTACCTCGAGATATTTTTTTTAATTTTTCCATGCTTCAGAAATTCTTCAGAATTCAACTGAACCTTTGTAATTATTTATAACAATAAAAATAAAGGTTTATGAAAACTATTTTATTATCCATAATCATTTTGCTTTTCTTCATCAGTAATAATTTTGCCCAGACGGATATCACATCGAGTAGTGCAATTACCGGAAGCATTACAGTTGAAGGAACACTGCAAACTCTTCCCGGTGTAAGCGTTTTAATTGCTGGCAGTAATATAGGTGTTTCCACTGATTTGGATGGTAAGTTTAATATCACTTCTTTATCTGCTGGAAAATATAATTTAATAATTTCCTATATAGGATTTAAAACGAAATATTTAGATAGTCTGATTGTAGGAAAGAATGAAATATTGGATATTGGAGTAATTAAATTAGAAGAATCAGCTGTTACATTAAATGAAGTAACTGTTTCACCCGGAAGTTTTTCTATTATGGGCAGCAAAACGGTTTCTTCCCAAACACTTTCAAGCAAGGATCTTAAAAACATGAGCTGGGCAGAGGATATTACAAGGGCTGTATCCCGGTTACCCGGCGTTTCATCAAATGATTTTTCTTCAAAATTTACTGTAAGAGGGGGTGAAAATGATGAGATATTAATGAACCTTGATGGTATGGACCTTTATGAACCATTTCATCAACGTGATCTTGGTGGAGGACTTTTTAGCATTGTAGATATTGAAACAATTCGCAGCATTGATCTTTTAACGGGGGGATTTTCTTCGGAATATGGAAATCGCCAGAGTGGTGTTTTTAATATGAACACGAAACACATTGAAGAAGGAAGACATACTTCTGTTGGCTTAAGTATTATGAATCTTCGATTATATACCGATGGCACCTTTTCAAAAAACAAAGGGTCATATTTATTTTCTGCACGAAGGGGTATGTTAGATCAAACATTTAAAATTATTGGCCAAGATGAAACTACACCTATTTTTTATGATATGATGGCGAAAGCTGAATATAAACTTAACGCTAAACATATTATATCTTTTCATGTTTTGCATTCGGGTGATAAAACAGAAATAAGAGATATTAAACCTGAAAATTTTGATATCCATGATACAAAGTATAATAATACATATGGTTGGCTCACATTAAGGTCGTATTATAATCCAAAACTCCAATCCAGGACATTACTATTTTCAGGATATATTGAACATAACCGGATTGGTTCGTTCAGTAAAATTGATTGGGCGGATAAAGGAACATTTAATCTGACCGACATTAGAACTTATAGTTTTACCGGTGTAAAACAAGATTGGGATTGGGGTGTAAATGACCGGTTTAATTTAAAAGGTGGATTTGATGTGAGGCACTTAAGTGCCACTTATGATTACCATAATGAAATTCAGGATATAAGGGTTAATTCAGAAGATAGTCTTTATAATTATTCTAACTTAATTGATATAAGTGCAAACCCTTCCGGTCCGCAGATAAATCTTTATATATCAAATAAATTTATGATAATACCGTCTTTGTTCATGGAAGCAGGTTTAAGATATGATTATGTGTCTTATACAAATGATAAATTATTGAGCCCGAGGGTAAGTTTGGCCTATGCATTTTCTAAAACTTCATTTTTAAGAGCGGCTTGGGGATATTACTATCAATCGCAGTTTATTAATAATCTGGATGTAAATCATGAAGCTGAAACATTTAATTCGGCTGAATTAGCAATACATTATGTTTTAGGGTTCGAACATTTATTTCCAAAAGGAATAAGTTTCCGCATTGAAACATATTATAAGGA
Organism: uncultured Chitinophagales bacterium; assembly: GCA_964638865.1. Lineage (GTDB taxonomy): Bacteria > Bacteroidota > Bacteroidia > Chitinophagales > BACL12 > UBA7236. The sequence continues at coordinate 2,724 of CAZXBG010000253.1, forward strand.
CCTTTCGAACATAAGTCCAAATTATATGAATCTCAGAGATCCATGGGAAGTATTTCCTGAATCAAGAAACGATGTTGTTAAAGTAAATATAGCTGATGCAAGGTCAAAAGGAGTTGAATTATTTGTAAAATATGATACGGGAAAAAAAATATCCTGGTGGTTGAGTTATGCTCTGGCAAAAGCCGAAGATAGTATAATAAGTGTTGAATTCGACGGCATATTTACAGAACAAACCGGATATGTAAATCGACATAATAATCAATTACATACTATATATGCTGATTTAAATTATCGCCCAAATAATAAATGGCATATTAGTGTTTCGTGGCAATACTATATTGGGCCTTCACGCACAACATATATCTATGATTATCAGATATTGCCTGATGGTGAAATACATTTTTATCAGAAGCATGGATTATTCAACGGTACACCATATCCTGCTTATCATAGAATGGATTTACGTCTTAATCGTCATTTTATTTTTGACAACAGCAGACTTTCAGCTTTCGCGCATGTAATAAACCTATATGATAGAAAAAATCTCAAAAAATATGATCTGGGTGTTGAAGATGATCAGGGAAATTTAATGCCAGATGGAAACGGTGGTTATCTTAATACTTATGATCATACAAGTTGGCTTGGATTAACCCCGGTTATTGGGGTGAGTTGGGAGTTTTGAGTTGCAGGGTTTAAAGGGTAGCAGGGCTTGAAGGGTTTGAAGTATTATATGTTTTTTATTGTTTACTGATAATCAAAACATACTTCTAATTTCCTGTTTTTTACTTTTTAATTCATCAATTATAACTACAAACTCTCCCTTCGGTTCTTTTTTATTAAAATAATTTAATACAGTTTCAATATCACCCCGAACAGTTTCCTCAAACTTTTTAGAAATTTCTCTTGATACACTTATTTTTCTCTCAGGTAGAAATTTTAATAGTTGCTGA
>CAZXBG010000254.1:0-1573 GCA_964638865.1 uncultured Chitinophagales bacterium
TTTTTACTGCTGATTAATGACTATTGACAATTTGGGGAGTGGGGAGTGGGGAGAAGAATGCTTTGAGTGGAGATTTGAGTAACATTTATGCAATGAGTAATGAGTAATGAGTAATGAGATTGATTTACGATGGGTGGAATTTTTTACTCCTGATTAATGACAATTGACAATTTGGGGAGTGGGGAGAATGCTTCGAAAATTGAGGATTGCCTGGATCAAAACTCATTATTCATTACTCCCGTCCGACCTGGGTAATCCGGGCGGGCATTAATCATTCTCCCACTTCTATCAATTTCATAGTTTTAACACCGGCCATATCATTAAGCATATTTACTTCTTTATTTATGATCGCATTTAATTTGTTGAATTCGACATTTATTCTCGCATTCAGATCATCATATTTTTCGTACATGCTTTTTGTTGGCGCAGTGTCAGACATTTGCAAAAAATAATTTAAACCTGCCAATTTTTCTTCGAGAACGATAGGAAATTTTAAATTGTCTTCATAGGCTAATATTTTAGGATTGTGCAACCGCTCTTCAATTGCAGTTAAAGAATCAATTATGGGTTGTGCAACTTTTCTAAATGATTGAATTGCCATTGAATCTTCCTCGGTCTTTAAATACGCTTCAATTTGCGACCGGATATCTTTTATTGTTGAAATAGCATCTGCCATCTCATTTAATTTATCGCAGATCTTTTTATTTAGATCGAATTGTGCTTGCAAATCATTTTGTGTTGCAGGATTACGCGGGTCAATTTTAATTATAAATTGTTGTTCACCTATCAATTCGTCTCCCAAAAATAATTTTACAGTATAATTTCCCGGTATCGCTAAAGGACCTTGCAGTGATGCATCAAAAGTTGCACTGGTATCTCCTTCTGCTTCCGGATAACGCATATCCCAAATAAAACTATACATTCCTTTTGAACTGTTAAGTCTGCCATCTTCCGCTTTCTTTTTATTTTCATAAAATTCGTTTTTAGTGGTAATGGGTGTTCGTTTATTATCATACTTATCAGAATAGGTAATTATTTCATCACCATCCTTTTCATAAAACACCATTTTTAATTCCTTATCCGATTTGTCTTTTAAATAATAACGCACCTTAACGCCGACAGGTTCATTTTCTCCACTCTGGTCATCCGCATCGTCAGAATTCCAATTTGGCCCCGGTGTGCGATAGGCTTCGTGTATTTTATACACTATGCTGTTTCCATTGGAAGAAGGGTTTAATTCATATAAGGGTGTAATATCATCCAATATCCAAAAACTTCTGCCATGTGTTGCAATTACAATGTCGCGTTCGCCCTTGTGAATTTGGATATCAACAACAGGTGCAGTTGGTAAATTCAATTGCAGACTTTGCCAGTTATTTCCATCATCAAAAGAAACATATACGCCAGTTTCTAATCCAGCAAATAATAATCCTTTTTTATTGGGATCATTTCTTACGCAGCGATTATACATTGGCAATCCATTAGTGATTTTAGTCCATGTGGTTCCGTAGTTCGTGGTTTTATAAATGTACGGTTTGTTATCATCCAGTTTATATCTTGTTGCAGAGATATA
>CAZXBG010000254.1:1673-3654 GCA_964638865.1 uncultured Chitinophagales bacterium
CCGCTTGTTTGCAAAGTTTTAGGGTCGTTGCGCGTGAGGTCAGGAGATATAGTTTCCCAAGTTACACCTGCATCATAACTCCTATGGACATAATTACTTGTGGCATATAAACATTTGTTATTGTGAGGAGAAAATATAATTGGAAAGGTCCAATTAAATCTTTTTAAAGCGGTAATTGCTCCTGCACCATAATGTTGTTCAGGATTAACTGAAATTATTCTATATATATCTGATTCTTCATTGTAAGAAGAAAATATTCCATCATATTCACCGCCATAGGTTATTTCAGCATTTGTAGGATCGGGAACAATATATCCGGCCTCACCACCTGCTACCGAACGCCAATCTGCTTCATCAATATTGCCCCCGCTTGTTCGCGATTTAATTTTTATGGAGGAATTATCCTGTTGTCCACCATATACATTGTAGGGAAATTCATTATCAATATTTACATGATAAAATTGTGCTGTAGGAATATCCGTTTCGCTCCAGGTATTTCCATCATCAAAAGTAATTGTTGGGCCCCCGTCGCCACCAATAATATAATTATTGGGATCGTTGGCATTGATCCACATTACGTGATTATCCCATGTATTTGTTTCCGCCCTTGAGAATTCAGAGCCGCCATTAAAACTTCTCCAATATTCCACACTCAGAATATAAAGTTCATTATCATTTTTTGGATCCACATAAATATTACTAAAATACCAAGGGCGTTGAATAAGGTCATTTTCTTTAGTAAGTAATTCCCATGTTTCACCTCCATCTTCCGAAAAATAAATTCCTGCATTAGTAATATTTTCAACAACTGCCCAAATTTTATTGTGATCTACAGAGGAAACAGTAACTATTATTTTACCATTTAATCCTTTTGGCAATCCTGCATTTTCTGAAATTAATTTCCAGCTATTTCCACCATCTATACTTTTATACAGACCGCTTCCTTCTCCACCACTGCTTAAGGAATATGGAGTGCGAAAGGCCTTCCACATACTTGCATACAAAATATTCGGATTTGTTGGATCAAATTTAATATCCACACATCCTGTTGAATCATTTGCACCTTTTAAAATCAAATTCCACGTTGCTCCTCCGTCTGTAGTTTTATATAATCCACGTTCTTTATTTGGTCCCCAAATATGACCTTGGGCGGCAACAAAAACAATATTTTCATTTTGGGGATGAATTGCTATAGAACCAATTGCATAACTCTCTTCTAAACCAATATGTTTCCATGTTTTTCCGGCATCCAACGATTTATACATACCATCACCAAAAGAAATATTTCCGCGCATTTCCACTTCCCCCATTCCAACATAAACCACATTCGGATTTGTTTGTGCAACTTCAATTGCTCCAACACTTGCTGATGTAAAAGTGGAATCAGAAACCATCTGCCAGCTTACTCCGCCATCCATAGTTTTCCAAACTCCACCACCAGCAGCACCTGCATAATAAATTTTATTGTTGTTGTAAACTCCAGTTACAGCAATACATCTTCCTGCCCTGAAAGGACCGATATTTCTCCAATGTAAACCTCCGTATAATTCTTTTGGAATAATTTCGGTATTTGTTTCGGTAATGGTTGTTTTGCCTTTTGTTTGAGTTATGCCTGAAACGAAAATAAAACCACAAAAAATAATGGTAAGTGCAAGTTTGAAACGCATAGTTTGGATTTACAAGGTAAATATGCGAAGATTAATTGAAAGGTTGTAGATGTTTTATATAAAGGATGGGAATTGCCGATAAGACGGTAAGGCGGTAGCAAAAACGGGAAGAAAACTTACCGCATCCTTACCGACTTACCGTATTACCGGCAAAAAAACGCCACCTTAATGAAAAGAAAAACGGAGGAGAATTGCCGGGAAGACGGTAAGACGGTAAGGAAACGGGAAGAAACCTTACCGCATCCTTACCGCCTTCCCATCTTACCGGCAAAAAAAATGTCCCTTTTACAAAAAGAAAAACGGGAAGAAAACTT
>CAZXBG010000255.1:0-3617 GCA_964638865.1 uncultured Chitinophagales bacterium
TTAAATATTAGGAAACGCCCACTAAAATCAAATTATGAGTCAAATGAGGTATTGCGGCGTTTTATTTATTGCGGCTACAGTTGCTTCCGGAATAATCAGGCTACTTCGTATTAAAATCAAATTTATAAACAATTCCTCCATTTATTGAAAATGAAGAAGGATCTGAATCGTATATTCTTTCTATGATTCCAATACCAAGCCCAAGTTTTTCCCAGATAAAATAATTATAATGTATTTCTAAATTTATACCCATATCAAAATGTGTCTCGTTATATATAAACCATTCCATCCAACCACCCGAGGTATACTGGCAAAGTTCAAACCCGGTTTCATACCTTCTCCTAAAAGTAGGACCTACACTAAATCCGAAATTGGTTTCCGTACAAAATAAAGTTAGAACATTTATATTCAAATCTATTCCATTTATTTGCCTTGTATATAATTCTCTTTCATCTCCTTCCCATTGAATAATTTCGTGTTCTGAATAAGGCCAATAAGTATGTATAGCATAGTAATTAATATGATATTCAATTTTTGTAAAAAGTTTATGCTGAATTTGGATGTGCAAATTCGGCTGTTCATATTCTACGGTCTTCGATATGAAATGCTTACTTAATCCACCATTTAAAATTAACGATTAACTAAATAAGTGGATATTGAATAACCCAATTGACATAAACAGAACAAAAAGTAATTTTAACATACAATTTATTTAGTCAATAATAAGTTTAAATAATTCTGTTTTATTATTGCATTGAACATTTTATATGATCGCTATTCCACCCCAAACTTCTTCAGCGCAACCAAATACGCATCGTCTATCTGATTTATAAAGGTGTAATATCCGTTATTACCCCATTTTTGTCGCGCAATAAATGCTTTAATACCTATTTCTACTTTTGTTCGTGCAGCTCTAATTTCTGCTTCGGTAACTCCTTTATCGGGGTCATGTGCTAAAGCGTATTTAATGAATTTTGAAAACTGTTCATCACTTATCACATATTTTTCATCAAAATCATTTACATCCGAAAATTTAGAAAATGCATTTGGATTTTCTGAATAGGTAGAATATCCGAATTGCTGAATTACACTTCGGTTGAATAAATAATTTACTGTTTTATTGATGGGCGATGTATCTATCGGAACTGCAATATCCGGATGAATTCCCCAGTCCATATTTTTATCATTTTTTAAACTGTCGGGTAATTCGCCGCCATTCATCATAATACTTACATATTGATCGTAATAAGCATCCACACCATCCGTGTATGGTCGTTGAATACTTTTTCCCGATGGTGTATAATATCGTGCGATTGTTAAACGTATGGCTGAGGAATCGGAGAGATCGTACACCTGTTGTACTAAACCCTTTCCAAAACTTCTTCTGCCTATAATAGTTGCTCTTTTATTATCCTGCAAAGCACCTGCTAAAATTTCACTTGCCGATGCGGAATATTCATTTAGAAGAACAATTAAATTCCCGTTCTCAAATAATCCGTTTTTTCCTGCGCGATATTCATCTCTTCCAACTACTCTTCCTTCGGTGTACACAATTAATGGAGTACCTGCTAAAAATTCATCTGCGAGTTCCACTGCGCCTGTTAAATATCCTCCGGGATTTCCGCGCAAATCAAGCACTAAATTTTTCATCCCCTGATTTACTAATCCCTGCAATGCATCATCAAATTCGAGTGGAGTTTCCTGTGCGAATTTATTTACTTTAATATATCCTGTCTCCTTATCTACCATATAAGATGCATCAATACTGGTGATTGGAATTACATCTCTTTTAATGCTGAAGGCTAATAAATTTTTATCTCCAGTTCGTTTAATTTTTACATCAACAGTTGTTCCTTTTTTTCCGCGCAATTTTGATACTACTCTGTCGCTGGTAATTCCTATTCCTGCTACCATAGAATCACCTATCATAATTATTTTATCACCTGCTTTTATGCCTAATCTTTCGGAAGGACCACCACTCAATGCCGCAACTACCAGAATGGTATCATCCACGATATTGAATTCAATTCCAACTCCGTCAAAATTTCCTTCCAGTCCTTCATTAAAAGCAGAAAGGTCTTCTTTATGAATATAACTGGAATGTGGATCCAGTTTTTTAAATAATTCGTCAATCACTTCCGGATCATTTAGGTAATCTGCAACAAAAGCATCCACAATGGAATCTACGTCAATAGAATCCACATAACGACTGCTTATAAAATTTACAATATCGTCAATTCTGCGGGTTTGGTCACTATTAGAACCATACGATGGTTTATCAGAGGTAAAGGGAGATATTTTTGTTCCTATCATAACACCCAGGGCTAACACTGCGGCAAAGGCCAAAGGCAATAAAAATCTGTTATTGTTCACGTTTTGATTTTAAAATTTCCACAAAATAACTACATACTAAGCAATCCAAGGCAAAATTGCGCAACTCTTTTGGTGCATACCTACTTTTAGGTATAATCAGGAAGCTGTGTCAGAACTCTTTTTCCTGCAAAGTTAGTGTGCTATGTTTGCACAAGTTTAGAATGGTTCTAAATAATTAACAAGATTTAAGAGTATGAACGAGTTCCTCATCACCTTTCGCGAAAGTTTGGAAGCTGCACTTATAGTGGGTATTATTTTTACTGTTTTAGATAAAAATAATCTCCACAAACAAAAACGAACCTTATGGCTGAGTGTTTTTGCCGCAGTTGTTGCCTCTGCCATTATGGGAGTTGCACTTTATGAAATTCTGGAAAAGGCTGGTGAAGGATTACAGGCTTTATTGGAAGGTATTTTCATGTATATAACGGCAGGATTATTATTTTATGTAATATTCTGGATGAGTAAAACGCTTGCAAGCAAATCTGTAATAACAGACCAAACAAATGCAGCAATGCAATCGAAAGGAAGTTGGGGAATATTTTTATTGGTGTTCTTCGCAATTTTAAGAGAGGGATTTGAAACAGCATTATTTCTTGTTGCAAGCACAAGTATTGATGACAGTTTTTCATACAGCGGATTTTTTGGTGGAATTATAGTGGCTGCTTTAATCGGATTTTTGATAATAATTCAAGGCAAAAAAATTCAGCTTCGTCCTTTCTTTAAATACACCTCTCTTTTACTTGTATTTTTTGCTGCTGGAATGATGGCGTACGGCACACATGAAATGCATGAATATTTTGAAGAAAAAGAAAAAAAGAAATCTGCAACAGAAATAATTTCTCCCGAATATCAAATATCAAATCCTGCTCCTGTGGAGGAAGTAAAGGAAGAAGTTGTTTACGATATATTTAAACCTAAAAAATCAGCTGATGAGCCTTCCGGCACCTGGTACCGACAAACGGAAGATAAGGATGAATATATTCATGTATTGAATGACAAAGGAATAATCGGAGTATTCTTCAAAGGATTATTCGGCTACAATAGCAATCCGATTTTAATGGAAGTTATTTTATGGTTTGTTTCTCTGGTGTTTGGGTTATTTATTTGGAGAAAAGCCTATAAGTAATGGAGAATTGAGAATGGAAAGTTGAGAATGATCAGCCAAAAAAAATAATTGGCAATTGATAATTAAACATCCGAAATGTACCAATGTACCAATGTACCAATGTACCAATGTACCAATG
>CAZXBG010000256.1:0-3616 GCA_964638865.1 uncultured Chitinophagales bacterium
AATTAGCAAATTAGCACCAATGCTTCGCATTTGGTTGATTAGCAAATTAGCAAATGGAACCCATTCATACGGGAAAATGAATTGTGGTTCCGAATTAGAGTTACGAAAAAATAATGGTATGAGAAATTATATGGGAGGAGATAAAATATATGTCAAAGAAAATTCCCAATTTGCTAATTGGCTACTTACCACATTTGCTAATTTTCGTTTGTGGCCATTGGCGTTTTATAAATTTTTGGTGTACGTATTCATTTGTTAATTTAATCCACCATTAAGCAACTACTAATCAAAAAAAGATAGATATTATCAAACTATAAACTTGACTTTAACGAGATTGCCCATTTGCTAATTGGCTAATCATATAACGCTCATGCAAACAATGAATTTTCTTATACCGAAAAAGACCTCACAGGTTAAAAAAAACCTGTTTGGTAGAAGTTTCCATTTGCTAATTTGCTAATTAACTCATTTGCTAATTGTTTCTAAACGTCCACTCCTATTACAGTCTCCGCTACGGAATTCTTTCCACTGAACGTTTATTGGAGGAAGCGCAGAAGAAAAATATACACTCTTTTGTGCTTACCGATATCAATAATACTTCCGGATGGTTTGAGTTATTGCAGCAGGCGCGAAAGGTAAATATAGCTGTGAAAGCAGGCATTGAATTCAGAAATGGCAATACAACATTATTTATCGGTATTGCAAAAAATGCGGATGGATTTGCGGAGTTAAACCGTTATCTCTCCTATTATTTAAAAAATAAAATGGATATCCCCTGCGAAGCACCCACTTTTGAAAATGTGTATATTATTTATCCTTACAATGCTGATAAAACATATCAGTTAAATGAAAATGAATATATCGGCATAAACAAAAACGAACTCACTAAATTGCGTTTTCCAAAACGGAAACAGCGGAAAGAAAAAATGGTGGCATTACAAACCGTCACCTTTGCAAATAAAAAAGATTATAATGCACATCGTATTCTGCGTGCGATGGATAAACTCAGTATCATCACCAAGTTAACAGAGGAAGATCTCGCAAAACAGAACGAACAATTTGAATCGTATGACGAACTTATAAAAGCATACGACGATCACGACTACTTATTGCACAACGCCCAAAAATTAATGGATCAATGCAGTTTTGATTTCACTTTTCACACCAACAAAAACATACAATTATTTACCGAAAACACAAAAGAAGATATTAATTTATTGCTGCAACTCACCTACGAAGGCGTTACCTATCGCTACGGAAAAATTACCAAAGAAATTCAGGATCGTATCAATAAAGAACTGGATATTGTTATTCAAAAAGGATTTGTTTCCTATTTTTTAATTAACCGCGATATTGTGTTATATGCACGCAATCAGGGATTTTACACCATTGGCAGAGGCAGCGGAGCCAACAGTTTAATTGCGTATTGTCTGCGTATTACCGATGTGGATCCGCTGGAGCTGGATCTGTATTTTGAACGTTTTATTAATTTATTCCGGGAAACACCACCCGATTTCGATCTCGATTTTTCGTGGAAAGATCGCGATGATGTTACGCATTATATTTTTAATAAATACGGAGAAGACCATACTTCGTTACTTGCAACCTACACTACTTTTAAAGACCGTTCCTTTATTCGCGAAGTGGCAAAAACATTCGGCCTGCCGGATCATGAAATTTCTGCTATGGTGAAGAATTACGGGGAGAGAAAATTTGGTGATGATGTGCGTATTCCCGATAAAATTGCGCGCAGTATTTATTCCTTCGGAGGATATCTGCACGGGCATCCCAATCATTTGAGTATTCATGCAGGCGGTATTTTAATTTCGGAGAAACCCATTTATTATTACACCGCAACACATCTTCCCCCCAAAGGATTTTCCACTACACAATTCGACATGCACGTAGCGGAAGATATAGGATTATACAAATTTGATATTTTGAGTCAGCGGGGTTTAGGGCATATTAAAGAAGCTGTGGAATTAGTTAAAAGCAACCGCGGAATTGATATCGATATTCATCAAACCAAAAAATTTATAAAAGATGAAAATCTCAATCACCAGTTAAAATCGGGAAATACGATAGGATGTTTTTATATTGAATCACCTGCAATGCGGAGTTTGCTAAATAAATTACTGTGCGACGATTATCTGACATTGGTTGCGGCAAGTTCCATTATTCGCCCAGGGGTTGCACAGTCGGGAATGATGGATGCCTATATCAAACGACATCGGTTTCCCGAACACCGAAAAGATATACATCCCGTTATGGGTGAAATTATGCCCGATACTTATGGGGTAATGGTATATCAGGAAGACGTAATTAAAGTAGCGCATTATTTTGCGAAACTCACTTTGTCGGAAGCTGATGTTTTGCGCAGAGGAATGAGTGGAAAATCGCGCAGCAAAAATGAATTTCAACTCATTAAAGAAAAATATTTTTCCAATTGCAAAGAATTGGGTTACGATGAAAAACTCGCAAATGATATATGGTTTCAGATAGAAAGTTTTGCGGGATATTCGTTTGCCAAAGGACATTCAGCATCGTATGCAGTGGAGAGTTATCAGAGTTTGTATTTAAAAACATATTATCCCATCGAATTTATGGTTGCGGTAATTAATAATTTCGGAGGATATTACAGCACCGATCTTTATGTACACGAAGCACGCAGGTCAGGTGCAATAATTGAGGGGCCTTGTATCAATAAAAGTTTTATGAACACTTGTCTTTATGATAAAACTATTTATCTGGGATTTGTACATGTGAAGGGAATGGAGTCAACTTTGGTGGAAAATTTAATTCTGGAAAGAGAAAAAAATGGCGTATATACCGACATGGATGATCTTTTAAAACGTATTTACATCAACCTCGAACAACTGGAAATATTAATTACGATAAATGCATTGCGTTTTACCGGAATTTCGAAACGGGAATTATTAATTGAAGCCTATTGCCGATTAAATAAAACTAAAAAAACAAATCCGGTAAAAGAATTATTTGAAAAAGAAAAACCTGTCCCCTATCAATTTCCTGAACTCCATTTTGAAAAACGCGAGGATGCTTGGGATGAAATTAAATTACTGGGTTTCCCGTTGTGCAGTCCTTTTACAATGATTGATGATGTTTTGCATAACCCTTTTAAACAAGTTTTGGTAAAAGATTTTCCAAAACTGGTAGGGCGCAATGTGGAGATAACAGGATATCTCATCACCACAAAATCTACCAGCACAAAAAGCGGAGAACTCATGTATCTCGGAACCTTTATTGATGCAGAAGGAAACTGGCTCGACACCGCACATTTTCCTGCCTCCGCAAAACAATATCGTTTTAAAGGCAAAAATTGTTACCTCTTAAAAGGCCGCGTGCAAGAAAGTTTTAATGCGTTTACCCTAATCGTTTCGGAGATGTACTGTTTAAAATTGTGGATGGGGGAATATGCGTGAAGCATTATAGACGGGAAAATTTCACGCAAAGGAACAGCCGAAATAAATTTATTTTTTTTTTAACACATCCTACATCTTTGCGTCTTTGCGGCTTTGCGAGAAAAAAAAATAAAAAAGATTTCACGCAAAGGCGCAAAGACGCAAAGGAACAGCCAAAATAAATTTCATTTTTT
>CAZXBG010000257.1:0-3615 GCA_964638865.1 uncultured Chitinophagales bacterium
TGGTATATCCGCAGAACACCACCTGAACCGTGGACCTGGGCACCCATTTTAAATTCCAATATCACTGAAATGGATGAAGCATTTGGAATTGACGAATGGCACTCTGGGTATTTTGATGATGTTGATCCTCTTGAAGCATTTGGACCAAGTTCCTGTTTTATTTTTTTAGAGGGTGGTGATGATCATGCAGATGAATTAAATATTTTTTTGAGTGATAATATTACCCTTATCGAGGATTGGGTTTTTGCAGGTGGAAGCCTGTTTTTAAACGCAGCGCCAAACGAAGGTGGAAATATTGATTTTGGTTTCGGTGGTGTAACACTTGTATATCCATCGTATACAAGTACGGGAACTGCGGTTGACCTTACACATCCAATATTTAATGGTCCATACACTCCTGTTGGAAGTAGTTGGAACGGTCCTTATTTTGGGCATTCTACAATTGATGGACCTGATATTATTCCACTCATAACAAATGAAGTTTCTAATGTGGTAATGGCAGAAAAATCGTGGGGAGCCGGCAAAGTAATTTTTGGTGGAATGACAGTTACAGCTTGGCACGACCCTATTCCCGATGCAGTAAATATGCGTTTAAATACTATGAAATATCTCGCATCCTATGCATTTTTAGATTTTTCTTATGGAGAAGAAATTTATTGTTCCTACGATACAGAAATTTATTTTCCAATTTTTTCTCCGGGAGCCGATACAGGTACATTTTCGGCTGAGCCTACGGGATTGATAATTGATGGAATTACCGGTGCAATTGATATTGATGCTTCTATACCGGGAACTTACTCCATCAGTAATAATTTTTTAGGAATTGGATGTAAAAGCGACTCTGCACAAACAACTATTATAATTGCAGAACCTGCAGAAGCAAATGCCGGTGATGATGTAACAATTTGCAAATCAGATACAGTCCAATTGGATGGAAGCGGAGGAGAAGAATATTTATGGCTTCCCTCCATTTATCTTGATAATGCATTAAGCGAAGATCCTTATGTTGAAGGCCCCCTTTCTGATATGTATTACAATTTGGTTATTACAGATATAAATGGTTGCTCCGATACTGATGATGTATCTGTGTTTTTATTCCCCGACCCAATTATTGATGCCGGAGAAGATCAATATATTTTATTGGGAAGTTATGTGATGATAACTGCAAATGGTGGTGAAAGTTATATATGGACCCCGGAAGAAAGTTTATCAGATGCAACCATTTTTAATCCATTGAGTTATGCAACTGAAAATACAACATATTACGTTTATGGAACAGACGAAAATGGATGCACAGGAATGGATTCCGTGCATGTTATTTTAAGGGATGATGCAATTATTGGTATTCCAAATGCATTTTCTCCGAATAGTGATGGGATAAATGATTTTTTCCAGGCAATTGCAATTGGAACCGTGGCTTCCTTTGATCTGACAATTTACAACAGATGGGGCAAACAAGTTTATCAGAATAATTCTGATATAACCAAAGGTTGGGACGGAACATTTGAAGACAAGATACAACCGATTGGAAGTTATATTTATACATTTAACGCTTTAGATGGAGAGGGAACCTCACTTAATTACCAGGGTAATTTTACTTTGGTAAGGTAGCACTTATACCCATCGTATCTTTTTACCAGTGTATAGAAATTAGTTAATTTTATGTCATATTTAGACCATTAACAATATTTTTTTCCATTAAAAGTTTTGACTTCTCAAAAAATGCTTAACTTTATAGTGATAAAATATGTATAATAGTAAAAATCTAAATACACCATTATGAAAAAGGTTCTCCTCTCGTTATTTTTGTTTATTAGTTTGAGTTGCACTGTCAGTGAATTATTTTCACAGGCAACTGAGGTTTGGTATTTGCGCAGAACGCCACCTGAGCCATGGACATGGGCCCCTATTCTCAACGATAATATTACGGAGATGGATGCAGTTTTTGGCGCTGGGATCTGGAATTCAGGTTATTACAGCACTGTAGACCCTGCAGTAGCATTTGGACCAACATCCAAGTTTGTGTTTATGGAAGGTGGTGATGATCACGCTATTGAAATGGATGATTTTTTTACTGCAAACATGACCGCAATACAGGATTGGGTATACGCAGGAGGTCATTTATTTATGAATGCCGCACCAAATGAGGGTTCAGATATGGATTGGGGATTTAATGGTGCAACTCTTGTTTACCCCGATTATACTTCTACAGGATATGCCGCAGCACCTTTGCATCCTATCTTTAACGGACCTTATCTACCAACAGGTTTAGTTTGGGATGGTAATTATTTTGGGCACTCCACAGTGGATGTTCCCTGCGGTTTTATTTTGATCGACAATGGTGGATCCTCCTCCTTAGCATCAGAAATGACCTATGGTTCAGGCATAGTAATTTTTGGAGGTATGACAGTTACATCATGGCACGATCCCGCGCCACATGCATCCAATATGCGTAAAAACATTTTAGACTATTTGGCAAATACAGCTGAACCTTTCTTTGTAAGTACTTATTTCGAATACAGTGATACTGTATATTGTCAATATGAAGGCAATCAGTTTCCTATATTTGATGTCGGAGCTGATACCGGAATTTTCGCTGCAACGCCTACCGGATTGGTTATCGACACAGTAACCGGTGAAATTGATCTGGGAGCTTCCTTGCCCGGTGTTTACAATGTTACAAATACTGTAACCTTTGCAGGGTGTGAATATTTATCCTCCTTTGAAATAACAATTGCCGGAACTCCGGTATCCGATGCCGGACCTGATCAACAGGTTTGTATGGGCAATAATGTGCAACTGGACGGAAGCGGCGGAGTAACTTATCTCTGGACACCGCCATCCTACCTTGATGATCCGGTATTAGAGGATCCTTGGGTTTTAGCACCACTAACAAATATGTATTATTCGCTTATTGTCTATAATGAATTTGGATGTCCTGATACTGACGATGTAGTGGTTACTCTTTTCCCTAATCCTATAATTGACGCAGGTGAAGACCAGATTATGGTGTTGGGTGGTTTTGCGCAATTAAATGCAACCGGTGGGGTAAGTTACACCTGGACGCCAACAGAAACTGTAACCGATCCTCTTATTTCGAATCCGACAGCTTTTCCTGAAGATACTACAACCTATATGGTTATTGGAGTTGATGCAAATGGATGTCAGGACACTGATTATATAACCATTTTTGTGATTGAAGAATCTGACATTGCAACACCAAATGCATTCACACCGAATGGTGATGGCGTGAATGACCTCTATAAACCAAGTTTTGTAGGATTGGGAGAAATTACCGATTTTTCAATTTACAGCCGTTGGGGATCCATTTTATACTTCACCAATGATCCAACTCTTGGATGGGATGGAAATTACAGAGGGTTGGAACAAGAAGTTGGAACCTACGTTGTAATTATAAAGGCTACAAATCAATTTGGTGATGTAGTTATAAAAACGGGAACTTTGGCACTGCTCAGGTAGGGCGTGAATCGTGAGGCGGGAGTTTTACTATAACCAGGATTTCATCTCATTACTCATAACTCATTACTCATTTCTTGAGACGTGAGTCCGGCTTTAACGTGGATTTCAACTTATAACTTATTTCGTCAGGCGGGA
>CAZXBG010000258.1:0-3495 GCA_964638865.1 uncultured Chitinophagales bacterium
TTGTCATAGGTGTAATTAACCAGCCATTTTGCAAAGGTTTTGTTATAACCTGTGGCGAATGGATTAGATGATCATTATGGTTTTACTGTAGCTTTTAGATTTGTTTTTTAGGGCGATTGTATAAATTCCTTTAGGATGGTCTTTAAAGTCAACAACGGTATTTTTATTATTAATAAACTGACTTGAAATAAATTGTCCTTGAATATTATAAATAAAACATTCCAAATCTTCAAAGTCATCAAGTTGTATATAAATACTTTGGTTGAAACCATATATTGTAACACTGGCAACATTTTGCTCTTCAATTGTTTCATTACTTATGTCACCTACCGTGTCTCCAGCCAAAATTCCTACATCAGGTTTGCTTTCATAAGCATAATCGTGAATTATCAAAGTTCGTCCGCTATCTATTATGCTGCATCTGATCCATCCATACCTTAAATTTTCCGCTTCATCATTAAATTTAAAGCCAACAAATTTATTAGTAACGTCAGCATACCAAGGATACCAATTACCATTAGGAGAAACTAAATAAGGCCATTCTAACCTATTTGCGATAGCGACAAGTGTTTGATAATTGAGGTTACAAAAATCATCCAATTCACTAATCAAATGACCATTTGAAATTGCATAAGGTCTATAATAATTGTAACCACCTCCACCGGATATATATCCAGTACTTCCAACAATACCATTCTGCATGGTATCGAATGCACCTACAAAAATCGCCTTTACATTTGCAATATCATCGTAAAATACGGTTGTCGTAAAACTTTTATTAATAAAATTAAAATCATTTAATCCGTCATCATCGAAGTCAATACCAAATAATTCATCAGTTTCATCCAGAATAACATCAGGATTAATATCGGTATATACAGCTTGAGAATTAACAGCAACAGCATGTAAAAATGCTGCTGCTGTTAAAGAATAATGTAAAAGAGAATATTTGTGTTTCATTATCACTCTGCTTTAATAAAAGATTTAACAAGTTGACTTCCGTCATTTCGAATAAGTGCAATAGTGTAAGTGCCATTGGTTAATTTACTTATATCTATGATAGATACAAAATTATTTGCTGAATAAATTTTTGAACCCAATGAAGAATATATTTCATAACCAACAAAGCTTTCATTGCTTTCTACCTTAATAAATTTATTGGAGGGATTGGGGTAAATAACAAGTTCTGTAAACTTCTCCTTTCCAATTTTTCCAGTTCCTGAAGGTACAACATGGATTTTCACATACCCTGCAGTATAGCCGGAGACAATTACGCAAAGGCTTCCCTCCGGTGCGTCACCACCTGGATTTATAAAATCAAAAGTCTGATCAATTTCGATATCGTAGTCAGTCGTATTGTAAAAAGTATTAATTTCGAACAACATACATTTCCCTGATGTCGAATAGGCTTGTTTCGCATCAATGGCAAAAATATGTGCATCTGTAAGTTCTACATCATATAAAAACATAGGATACATTCCAGCAGGATTTAGTATTATTTTTTGATCATTACATCGTGTATTGGTATAATACATGTAAATATACTCCTTTACGGGGTCAATAAAAAATGTCGGTGGTACATTCGGATTGTGTCCATAAATTGCAACATTTGCAGGGAAGTATCGAAGATCATTTTTATTAATTTGACTTAATAATTCCATGGTATACATGGTAATCCTTTTAACGTAGTAATTCCTTTTTGCCGGATCACCGGAGGGCAAATTGTAGGGCGGATAATTTTTAAGCAAAATATCCAGCTCTACATCTTCATCTGCCGGGGTAAGCAATTGGACCTGAGATCCACCCACATAATTTTGTAAAGTGCAGTATGTAAAGAAATTTTCTTTAAAACCTTCTGTGAAATTGAGTTTCAGATTTTTAAGCCACCATTCTTGTAATAAACAGGTATGCATAAAAGTATTGGTAAAAATTTTACCTCTGTCATCGGTTCCTTCGTCTCGTAAATTCCATTCGGTGATCCAAAGTTCTTTTTTGTCCAATGAAGTTAAATTAAACTGAAAAATCGTATTGAAAGCATCTAAATCAATCTGATACTTAACATTCAGGAAACGTCTGAAATTCACTCGGGAAGCATCAAATGCAGGTTGTAATCGCGTATCCATTAAATCGTAATCCCATTTGGGAACGGTATAGGAATTAAAAAGATAAGGGTCAACAATTTCATAATACCAAGAGTCCGCCGAGTAGTATGTATGGAAAATTATAGCATTAAATTTTCGAATAGTCGTACCATCAAAAACATCACTGCGATGTGAAGCCAGATCCCCATTCCAGGAATCATCTGAACGTGTCCCAACAGTTTCACCCGGTGCCGTAATAAATACGTGTTCTGCTGGATTATTAAAACCATCTGCACAAAGACCGATTTTACATAAAAACCCTGGTTTCTTTTTAAATTCGAGAAAAAAATTGTGGTCAGCAGCTGGTAAAAATAATGGTTCCCCTAAATCTTCTTCAAGACTTGTCTGACCTGAGGGTTTAATACCATCAAGATAGGAATAATAATCATCGAAAAAATTAAATCGCATTATTAGTTCATGAAACTTATTAGCAGTTTCGTTACCCATTTCGACGCCTACCACATTTACATTCTGAGAAATAAGAAAATCAACCATCGCTTTGCAATTTGCAGCTGTTTCCGTTAATATGTTAAGACAAACAATCACATTAACATCATACCCATTTTCCGATTCTATTTTTTCAATCAGGTCTACGAATTGATAAATAAATAAATCACCAGGACTTAATAATTCTTGATTTACATAGTCTGTAACATATCCGTCGAATATGCCTTTAATATCTGAATTCCCTCCGAACCAACCTAATAGTATCGCAGGATCTGTAACAGCTAAAATAGCTGCAGCAGTTGAAGGTGCCTCGAAATCGCCGTCAGTTGCATCTAAGTATCTTGTAATTTCTACGATATCATATCCATAGCCTTTACTCCCAGTATATGGGTGCATAAACTTACTGCTTGCCCCCCCCTGGAAACCTTATTGTCTGGGGCCTTAAATCACTAAGCCAATTTCTTTGGTCTAAACTGTGTATGTCATCATATAAAGTTGCCTTTGTAAACATACCTGTAATATTTACTCCGAATTGCTCTTGGTTTATGGGTTTTACAGTTTTATTTAGGCTAACTGAAATTGTGGTTCCAATCGTAAGACATTCTCCTGTGGTGCCTGTTTTAAACCCTTCCGTTTCAGAAACTGAATCGTCAATTACATAAATTGTATCGAGTCCACCCATATAAACCGTGTCACTTAAATCAACAATTTCTTCCCAATTAAGCGTATCAATTTCCTGTGCAGAGGTTAATAAAGGTTTAATTAACACCATAAATAGTATTGTCGTAAACTTAAAATTTAACTTATTTATATTTTTCATAAAATATTTTTTTGAATTAGATAATTTAAAAAGTTAACCCAACTTGGCCAATTAGGTGTTCAAAAATGTTTTTTTGACTTTTTTTTG
>CAZXBG010000259.1:0-3270 GCA_964638865.1 uncultured Chitinophagales bacterium
TTAAATTATAGAACTCCCCTATAGAAATTAGTTGGATATTTGCCATAGTCTGTTTTTATTGTCATATCCGGATAAATTATGCAAGCGATCACCATTGGACGCGTATTTTATTTCTTTTTCCGTTATATACTTTAAATTTGTAGTCCACCGACTTATAATTATAAATGCGGAACCCCCATTTGGCCAATTGACAAATGCTATTATTGAAGTTTCTTTATAACGGCTTTTACCATAATACTCATTTAATTCATAACCCGAATAAAATTGGATGTTCAAGCTATAACTATTTGACCATACCTTTTCATAATATGCCTTTCTTCCTGTTCCAGCAATAGGAACTTTGCCAATTGTTGGTCCTTCATAGTAAGCCGGAGGTTCTTTTGGATGGTAAATTTCGTATTGGTAGCGAGCACTGCAAAATATTTCTACTGCAGCTTTGGTATTAATGCTAAAAATCAATCCAATAGTTAGAAAAAGAGTTCTCATAGGTTTAAATTTGTTAATTTACAAAAGCTAAATTTTTATCATTTAATATTTAGATTCTATGAGTTTGTATTCTGCGTTACGATTTGCCATTGAAACCTTGTCAATCCATTGTTGAGTTAATGTGCCCTTATGTATCATACCAAGTTATAAAACGGCACTTTACTTAGTTTGCTGCCGAAATTTAGAAACCTTATTTAGGTAACTATCAAAACTGCTTTTTTTCCTTCTTCTATCTGCATACCGCAGCATACGACTTTCGTGAATTGTATATCGATTAAATGCTTCTTTGAAAATCGTCTGCATTTCGCCTCCTTGTTGTGATGCAAAAATTGTTTCGTCACAAAATATGTCTACCAGCATTTTTTCAATAGTGATAGTGTGAACACCATTTATATTTTGCATTGGCGCCTCAGATACCAATGATTTCACTATAGTGGTTTCTTTTTCTCCAGATGCATAATGGCTAAGTATTTCGGATGTTGGATTAAGGAATACATTGGTTTTGTTTTCTTTCAAAAAATAGAAAACACTCTCCATCGCGTCCTTTTCAACTTCTACCAAAGTGTAGAACCGGCCGGGCTGATGCAACATCAATTCATTAAGCACAGAGGTGTGCCAAATGCAAATGGGCAAGAAGGGGAATTGTTTGTGCAATTTTCTGTAGATCATTTTTGTGCCGAAAGAGATTTGCGGTACAAAGTTTTTACCTTCACCCAAAGTAAATTTTCCTCTGCCTATCCGTGATAGCACACCGGATTGCACCAAGCTATAAACTCTCCAGTTTACGGTGGTGGGTTTTACTTCCGGTTCAAATCCTTTGTAGAATTGCACAATGTCCTTTTTTCCAAAAGCGGATTTACCTTTGAAATGATTTTGTAGTTTGGCGATATTTAATTTTTCGTTTGCGATAAGACCAATGTGATTTAGCGCTAAGATAAGCAAACTATATTTCGGCAGCAAAAAGAAAATGCTGCCGAAATGCAGAAACTAGGTGCACTCACCCAATTAAATCTTCCATTTTCAAATCAAGGTCAGGATTTACAATTTAGCGTAAAACCTTGTTTCTCTAGTATTAGAATGCCCCAATAACCTCGGAACCGCCAATAAAGTAACACATTTTCTCAGAGCACAAGTGGCTCTTGGATGTTAGTAACATGAAAACTGATAATTTTATCAATTCCATCCTTTTTGCCAAAGTTTTAAGCTTCTTATTTAGTTAAACTGCTGCACCGCTAATTTCTTTATCAACCGCTACCAAGTTATTCAAATCCAATTCCCATGAAAAAACCGGAAATAGAAAAATATTTTTGTTTGGCTTTTCCGGTTTATGCTTATCAATTATTGCCAGTCCCTTGTTTGGAAGCTTTATAGAAAGCTGGGTTTTTAGCTTTTTGATAGTAAAATCCAACTGTTTTGCATTAAAATTTTTCATTGCACCGGCAATAAGGCTGATATTCTGATTCCGGCTGCACAGCCTGGGTTTTTTGTTTTTGGGTTAACCATCGTAAAACAAATACTTTATTAATTCCTTTAAACCACAATTAGATTACTAAATTTGTAAATGGAATAGGAAGAATTAAATAAGTAACCCGAGTTCTTGTTACCAAATACATAACTTCTTTAGCAGTTATTCCTCTCAACACCTATGCAAACCTACCTCCTAAGCCTCGAACTCAACCATATCGGCTACATTATAGGCTTCACCAATAAAATGGAAGAAGCACAAAAAATAGGTGATAAATTGATAAAAGCATCGGAAATTTATTCTTTTAGTGAACTTGATAAATATCATGCGCACTTAACGGAGTTTAAAAGTTATACAATAAACGGGAATGTTATGTGGGTGGGAAAATGCAGAGAGCAAACTACAAACGGCGCATTAACGTTTTCAATAATCGAAATAGATAAAAAATCATTTTCAATAAGCCAGTTTATTCGTGAAAGAGAAAATTGCTCCAGTGTTTTTGACATAGATGATGAAAAAACAGAAAAGTTTATTTGGGACAATGATTATTTTATTGATATAAAAGCGAATTAAGTTATCAGTCAAGAGCTTTACAATTAAATAAAAAAAAATTAAGCACAATACGGAAAAGCGGTAAACATTTGGATAAACAAATTGCGTTTTTGACCTATTTGTTTTAAATTAATATTCTTACAATATCATTTATATTATTTCAAGTATTTCTTTTTTGATGAATTCTGTGCGAAAATATTTAGTCCTAACTAAATCAATAGAATTTCCTTCAAACTCTATCAATTCCAATGATTTAAATTGCATCAGCATCTAAACAATTCCGCATCATTGCACTCTCCTCCCACCAAAACACCCTTCACTCCACCCAAACACTCTCCGCAACCTTTTCCCCATTCATCATCAAAGTAATAGTATATAAACCCGTTGCAAGATCAGATAAATTCTTTTGAATAGTATTTTTGCCCGGCATGACCTCGATGGTTTGGGTGTTGACTATTTTTCCCGTTATATCAGTTATTAGGAATGAAACTTTAATTTGTTTTGGTACAAAAAATTCAATGGCAATATTTTACGTGGTTGGATTCGAATATACGCTCAGAGCAGCATATATATTATTAATGATATTAACTAACCCATCATCAAATTGCGCATAATAAAAATTTATTCTGAATGAATTTTCCCGGATAAATCAATCCCAAACAGATATCAGGAATCATTTTAATTCATACATCACCCTATAATTTTTGAATGCAATTTACAAGGAATGCAATTTTAAGGTGAACATCATAAATTTATTAACTAATTAG
>CAZXBG010000260.1:0-3265 GCA_964638865.1 uncultured Chitinophagales bacterium
TGGTAATGCCAAGTCGGGCCTGGACGGTGGCAAGTGGCTCTGAATATAGGTTTGGTTTCAATGGGAAGGAATCAGATTCTGAGACTTACGGTGACAATAATATTTATGATTATGGCTTTCGTATATACAATCCACGTTTAGGAAAATTCCTTAGTGTTGATCCACTTAGTAGTTCATACCCATATTACACACCTTATCAGTATGCAGGTAATAAACCAATTATGTCAATTGATAGGGATGGTTTAGAGGATGAGGATGTAAATAGTAATACTAGCGAAACGGATCCAAATGGAACAGCTTCAAGCATACCTAATCCTACGGTCAATAATAGTATGTTAAATTCTACAAGTTCACCTACGGCTACTTGGACTGACAATATATTAACCATTGCAGCAGGAGATTTAACGCTCACTTTTAATTTATCAGAAATATATGTAGATAAAGGCAGTGAAAATCCTCAAGAAGATGAGGCATTTGGGGAATCAATGAAGCCTGCCTTTGAGCAAAAAATGACAGAATTTTTTAATGCGATTTCAGAAACCGATTTAGAAGCAGAGGGGTATGATAAAATCGAAGAATCCATAAAAAATTCAGGAGAAATTACTTTAATGGGAACAAGTGCAACAGATTATGTTGGAACTGGCACAGAGCGAACTAGGGAAGGAGTTTTTGAAACATTTGTTGCGCGCTTAACGATAGGTATAGATGGAATAGGTGTAACAGACAATACCACGGGAACAACAAATATTATAAAGAAAAACTATACAACAACCACTGGTTTTTTAAACATTGTGACTGTGAATAGTGTTTCATTAAATAATATTGCCGATGAAGCTAAAATTACTATAATTGGTAATTATCAAGTAGTAATTAGCAGTGTTTCTCAAAATCGAAGTATATTCATGAGTTTTAAAATCGCAGAGGTCGTCAGGCAATGAAAAATTATTATTATTTGTTTATATTCATGATATTGCATTGCAAAATTATCGTTTGTCAAACACATGAAGATTCAATTATCACAACAGCACATAATTATAATTCAATATTTAAAATCAAAATGAAAAGCACATATACCGGAATTGATAGTTTTCATCAAGGAATTGTTTTCTATAAAATGAAACAATTAAATACTTTAGGGGAAATTAAATTTGAATATATTGGCTATAAGGATTCCATTGTTTATCGGATTTATCAACAAGGTGACACGATTTTAAAAAGCTATCCACTTTATCTGATAATTGATAATGGAGTATATACTAATTTTGATGAAAATGGTAAAACAGATTTTAAGATTGATTCAACTTCATGCTCAGTATCAGTAAACAAGGTAATAAAAAATGAATTGATTAAATTAACTAGTATTGACCAATCGCAAACCATATATGTACAACCTGGCTATGGCTGGGTTGCAGTTGCTTTAGACCAAAATATAATTTGGTGGGATGTTGATTTTTTCAAGTAATTAATAGAATGTCTTTTAAATTTTGTACAAATTATACAAATTTAATTTATTTTTGTGGAATTAATGTGCCGCGAACCCAAGTCTCTTTAGTAATTAAATTTCCAGTTGAATCGAATTGGTTCCAGGTACCATTTTTAATAGGGAGCAGCAATACAAATTGTGATTGAATATAATTAGAGTTAACATTTAAATTTAATCCATTATATTCCAGATATCTAGGTTCATATGAACCACTCTCTTCTAGCTTTCCATTTTTATAATATTTTTTCCACAATCCAACTTCGGTTGGCTTTAAACTATTTATAAATGTGATTGAATCTCCTCGTGAAATAGAATCCAAATAAGAAACTTTTATACCAGTACAAAGTGCATAGTTTCCTTTATAATTTATTTTCCCATTGCTGTAAAATGATATAAATGTCCCATTATATCGGTAGAGAGAATCAGTTTCCACCTTATACATTAGTTGCCCATTTGGATAATAAACATACACATTTCTATTAATTAATTTGCCATCTTTAAATGAACTAACTTCTTTTTTTCCTACATTTTCATAATAAAGAACCTGTTTTCCATTTATTAAATTTTTCCTATAGCGAGTTTCTTCAATAAGGTAGCCATTTTGGTTATAAACTTCGGATTTGCCCTGAAGCCTTTCATTTTTATACCGACTGATAGATTTTATATTCCCATTTTCCCAATAAAATGTATGATTTTGAACATCACAGGATATTACTAAAAATGGCATAATAATTAGTAAGACATATTTAATTTTTATATTCATTTTAATAAGTAAGTTTAAATGTGAATTTTCTTTGACTTGCTTTCACTTCACTCGAGTCAGATGTAGAAGCACCTGGGCTAATTCCAGCTCCTATAATTGTCACTCTGTTTGTAAATGTACTAACTGGTTGACCCGAAATAGCACTTGCGCGTTGAGCAATAAATTGACCAATTACGTTTGCCCTATCATAAGATAGAGGTCCGTTTCCTACGCCTGGATTATCAGGATTTCCAGAAGTATATGGAGATGGATCAGCATCAGTAGTACCAGTAATTGTTAAAGTCCCAGATGAAAATTGGACTACAAGTGATGCCATGATGTCAATTTTAGCCATAATTACTGGGTCTGTATCAAATGCAGATTGCACAACATCAGGCGACGCATTATTTGGTGCAAAGTTTAATGAAATTGGTATATTTGGAGTTCCAATATAAGTTTTATTTCCGCCTCCATTTTTCATATTCTTGGCTCCATCTAGTGTTGTTTTTTCGAATGGTTCCAAAACTGAAATAGGATCTTTAATAATGTCATCCTGATCATAATCTCTATCACCTTTTTCATCATTAGGATAATCGGCGAACCCAGTTACATTAACAGCTGCAAATTGCACAGCAGTTAATTCTAATTTTTTTACAAATATACCCTCGTCAATGCGCTCAGTAGGATCATCCTTTTCATGAGCACGCATATCGTAGGGAACTCTACATGTTATTGTCCTAAATACCACACCTTGATAAGAATATTCAACTCTACTATATTCTTCTAACCCATCAAGGTCGCTATTTCTTATTGGGTCATTGCCTGCGAAGTGATACGGACTGTACCATGGATATGACCGAGTAAGAGGATCAACGGATAAAAATTTACCTAACCTTGGATTGTAAATTCTAAATCCATAGTCATAAATATTATTGTCACCGTAAGTCTCAGAATCTGATTCCTTCCCATTGAAACCAAACCTATATTCAGAGCCACTTGCCACCGTCCAGGACCGCCCTGGCATTACCATCCCGAACGGA
>CAZXBG010000261.1:0-3261 GCA_964638865.1 uncultured Chitinophagales bacterium
TTTAACATTTCTACCTGTAATAAAAGTGGTAATTAAATTCGTGCCTGAGGAATAACTGCTTTCATCAAATGTGAGTATAAATAAACTGTTGTTGCTTTTCGCCCAGTTGATATATTCTTTAAAATGTGTTTTCAGCCAATCATCTCCGGTTTTAATCGACCCATCATGCATACTGTTAACGAGATCCGGAATCACATAACAAACAGTAGGCAGATCATCAAAATTCTCCGGAAAATGCGTAAAGGGTTGGTTAGTAGCAGAATCAACCTGATTTTCACCAAAACCCATCCAATTTGCAACCGGATTGTGTTTTCTAACATATAGTCCGCTAATATCTCCGTCAAATCCTGTTTGTGGAAGCCCCTCGGAGTATGTAATAAAGGTATATCCGTTACTCATGAGTGAATATGCGAGATTGGGTGTTGTTAAAGATGCTGGAGGACGATCATTTGATGTTATTCCCTGGTTTGAACCGGAAAATATTTCAAAATAATTTGGCTGACTTGGTTGGCCAAATGCATGTGAATTGTTAAACAACGCACTGTGTTTACCGTAGGCAATACTTTATATAAATGGAGCTTCGGTTGAATCCATAATTTGGTGGAAGGAATAGTTTTCAAAAAAAACGATCACCACATGATCGGGTGAAGGCAGCCTTGCTTCAACAGGCGGAGGCAGTTCCTCTTTGCAGGAAACCATCAGAATAATAGAAAATAAAAACATCCACATTTTAAACATTATGCCTCCACGCTTAATTAGTAAATTCAATTTGAATTATTAAAATAAAAACGGTACAATTTTACATCAAATTTAAATACAATATATTATTTTCTTTAATTTTACATGATGTGTTCGAGTTATACATCCAAATCGAAAATGAAAAAGGAGGAGTACGAATTGACCTACGGAGCGGAGTGGGACAAAGATGCTATTGATGCAAAGGATGTGTATACCGACGAAACAGGCAAAAACACAATAGGTTATCCGGGAATTACCATGCCGGTAATTACAATTGATAAACCAAAAATAATTCAGAATTATCGTTTCGGATTTATTGCACCCTGGTTAAATGCGGATAAAATAAGTGAGGTGCGAAATACTTTTAATGCACGCATAGAAACAATAAGTGAACTCGCAACCTGGCGCGATGCATGGAAAAATAAGCAGCGTTGTGTTGTTTTAACGAATGGATTTTACGAACACGATAAAAAACGAAAAATGAAAGTATTCTTTCATTTAAAAGAAATAGAAAATTTTTATTACGCTGGTATTTATCACGATTATATCAACAAAAAAACCGGAGAAATAATTAAAACAATGGCAATAGTAACTACCACTGCCAACGAATTAATTGGGGAAGTGCATTCCCGCATGCCTGCAATGCTTCGTCCCGGGGATGAAAAATTATGGATGGATAAGGATGCTGATCTCCATCATTTATTAATTCAATACGGTCAACCCTTAAATGCATCCTACATCATAATGGAAGACGAAGAACCCAAACAAGCTAAGGTAGGGCAGGGGAGTTTGTTCTGAATTTGTGTTTATCTGTTTTCAAATAGTATTTTTATCATTTAATTCTTAATAATAATTCGTTATTGCTCAATTTGGAATAACAACAGCAACCCTCAAATTTATAATTTAGATTCTTAAGATAATATTTTGCAGCATAGGCATTACTTTCTGCTATGGAATAAATATTAAATGGCTCCAGGCCCATATCATTATTAATATAGGAACTAAGCACATCGGTTTTATTTGGCATTACATGGTACGCTCCAATTTGAATGCAGAAGGAGCCTGATGGATATTTATTTCTTACATATTCGAAGTTGTTATAAATTAATTGCTCTCTGTTTTCAAGGTCCAACAGAATATCAGGGCTTAAATTATAGGCATAATAATAGGAGTAAAGTACTCTTTTCACATATTCAAAATTTTTACCATAAAATGCCTCTAGTTCGGTCATAATAATTTTATTAGTAATAGTATTTGAAACTACTTTATACAAATTTTCCGAAGATGTATCAATTTGTTGGGTTCTCGCATTCCAAACGTAATCCACAAAAGGGAATATTGGCTCCTCTGAATAAAACGCTGTTTCGAGTAGGTCAGGTGCGAAAGGCATATAACCATACACCGGTGCACCTGTGGAAGTATAGGGTTTAAATAACTCCGGAAAAGGTTCAAAAAATGTTAACCAAAACAAAACATCAATTACCATGGGCGCATATATTGACCTATCCGCGTCAATGCAGGATATCGTAATTTTCTCCTTTGTTTTAGCAAGCTCTACCACATTTCTGATAACGCCAATTTGATATTCAGCATTTAAAAATACGCGTATCCATGAACTATCGCCGGTTTGCAGAAATTTATTGTAAAAATATTCATTACTTACAGGAGCCTCAAATACAAAATGGGTTACATCACATTTATCCACTAAATGTCCGCGAATTTCATTTTCTGATATTAAAGCATTTCTAACAACAGTTAACTCCTCTTTTGATTTAACATATGATCTTCCGCCATCTAAATGCGTTTCCCCTATCATATATACTTTTCGGTTGGTTGGAATCATGCTGTCTGTTAATGCACAAACTGACTGCGATTCAGATATGGAGGAGATAATAGTCAAGAAAATGGAAAGTAAAGTTATCCGCATTGTGTTTGTTACTATTTGGACAAATTTAATACAATATTCCTTTAATATTTATTGCTCCTAAAAGAATACAAAGCACCCTTTGAAGTGCAGTAAAAAGCATAATGAATAAAAATGGAGCATTTTTTAACTAATCATTTGGAAATTAGGGTATAAAGGTTGAATTTCGGGTATTGTTTTACCCTTAATAATTTAATATGATTGAAAATGAACTTGCAAAAAGTATTGTGCATATGAGTTACAAAATTCACAAAACTTTAGGTCCCGGTATGCTCGAATCCGTTTATGAAGAAATTATTTGTTACGAACTTCAAAAAGCTAATTTCAATTTTATAAGACAGCGAGGAGTGCCTGTTATTTATGAAGGTATCAAAATGAATATTGGTTTTCGTGCTGACATTATCGTTGAAAATAAACTTATTATTGAGGTTAAATCCGTTGAATCGTTAGCACCGGTTCATCCAAAACAATTGCTTACTTATCTGAGATTAACTAACCTAAAATTAGGCTTATTGATCAACTTTAATGAAGTCTTAATTAAGGATGGTATTCATAGAGTTGTAAATGGATTATAGTGAATTATCTTTTTTCGTGCCTTT
>CAZXBG010000262.1:0-3159 GCA_964638865.1 uncultured Chitinophagales bacterium
TTATACACGTTAAAACCATACAGGTGCTGGTAGACAGTGAAACCATTGTACTACACATAGGAGTGTGAGCTTAATGATTTAAATAATTTATTGAAATATGCAAAACCCCAACGCTTCAAGCCTGGCCGGTTTTACACATTTCAACAAATATTACGACGACGATGAGATAATTTTAAATTAAAATATTACTTTTGGGCGGTAGTTTACTGCTTTACATAGGAGGTGCTGTTATGCCTAGTGCTTTATTTCTATACCTTGTAAATTGACAGAATTTATTTTCACTTTCTTTACAGATATACAAGTCATTAAGTTTTGGTCAAATAGGACTACATTGTTCCCTTTTGGGTGTAATGAACTATTAAAACGAATACCGAAAGCACCTGTAAAAACTTTAATAAATTCACAGATGAATTGTGTAGGTATATATTCTAATTCACTGTCATATCTCCGCATTGGCTTTGATAAGTCAACACTAATTTTCTGCCTCAACAATTTAGCCTTTATAGTTTTGTTTATAGAACTAGAATTTGGTTGAAAAAGAGAAGTGTCTTCCGTAAAATCGACTAATTTAATTGATTCAAATTCAGGATTTAACTCAAATGTTCCTACGCTCAACTCATCTAAATAGGATGCTCTTACTTCATAAAGTATAGTTTCTGGATTATCGCTCAAATATAAAAATGGAATCCCTGATGGATTAGCTCTTCCTCCGCTAGCAAACTCTTTCGGAGGACAAGTCATTTCTTCAGGTTTATACACTACCATACCACTTTGATGATGAAGTCTAGCACGAAATAAAGGTATTTCTTTACTTAATTTGAATTGGGTGTTAAAAAATCCATCCCAACCTAGTTCTTCTAATCGTTCAATATTAATTACAAATCTATTTTTCCACTTTAACTCCTCTTTTAGTATTTCCCAATGATTATAATTTTCTATAATATCATCAGTGTATTCAACATTTATGTTTGATGAAATTACCTCTGTCTGTATATTTGGAAGAACATAATTCAGAATTTTGTTGGCTGTACCGTGTGAACTAAAAAAGCTCCAATTGGATTGAATTTTTGAACTTAATGGCATTCCATTTTCATAAACTTTGAAGTTATCTAGTAACTCTTGAAAAAAATCAAATAGCTCAGAAACGTCTAGAAGTGGTTGATTTTTTGATTCGCAAACAGTACAGTCTCCAATTTCAGATGAAGAAGAAATAAATCCTTTAAGCTCTTTGTCAGAAAAACAACTTACACAAACCTTCATAAAATTATCTATTTCTTAAAAAATTACTTAAAACCAATAAATGATTCTTGATAGATAATTTTTTCACCGTTCCTAAACCGGGATAATGTTCAGTGTCAAAATATATTTCTAATTCAGTAATCGCTGAATTAGATAGATCATTCTGCCTACAATAATTTACAGCCTTTGCTGCTGCTTCTGCAAACTTACCTTGAACGTTGGCAATTGAGTCATTGGTTTCTGATGTGAAATGTCTAATCCAAATTTCATTCTGAGTATTTAAATAAGTCAAATGAATTACAACTGCTCTAGGTGTACTACCTCCCTCAACATATTCACTTGGTAAAACAGTATAGTCTGAAAATCCTTCAAAACCTTCGATAGAATAATGAATATGTTCTTCTGAAAACCTATGTTCTGTGATGTCAAGGAAATCACTGTTTCTATCTTTTTTTTCAAATAAGTCATCAAGTCTAATGAAACCCTTTTGCAAACCTCTTATATACCTATTTAATGACCTATTTCTTCCAGGATCGTTAACAGTAATAAGACTAACTGCGTCTAATTCTGCTATTGATTTGAAATTTGCATCATCTCCCTCAATGTCGTTTTCACAAATAATCATACAATTGGTTAGTCCAAATTGCTTAATACTTTGATTTATATATTCCGCATTATTCCTGTAATGAAATGCTGGCAGAAATACTTCACCATTTAAAGTAGCGAGATATTCAATATAAAATTGATTATCTTCTTCAAGCCCTCCTTTATTAGAGTTTACAACAAGATAAGCTGTTTGACCTTTTTCCTGAAAAACCTTATATGCTAAATTTAAATTGTTGTGAGTTTCTTTAACAGGCTCTAAAATCGGAATAATTACTCCTTGTGTGGCTTCTTCTGTCGCTAACTCCCTTAAAGCTATTAGTTCAAATTGTCTCGCTCTTAAAAATGGATAGTACATATATTTAAATTTTAATAGTTGTATTTAATGATTCTATCATTTTATTTTTTGAATTTCGATTCATTCTCAAAGCTAAAAACAACTGATTAAACTCTTTGTAATATCTAGATGATAAGGCATTGCTTGAACTTCTTTTTTTCATTGCATCAATAAATAGCTTATTTAATTCATTTGACGGGATTTCATAAATCAATTCGCTACAAACGTTATACTGATTAAAACTTGTCATTTGAGGCAGATAGCCGTAATGTTTTCTTACAATCGATTTATATTCGTTTGTATGCAATATTGCCATAATTGTTGAAGGCTCTATTTCAAAATTTGCACTAGCATTGCGATGAAGTGAAAATGTATTGTCGCTCTTTCGGTCATAAGTTATAATTCCAATCGAAGCTTCTTGTTTCTCGTAGATATTTAACTTTGATTTAGGAATAATTATAAATATCTGATTAAACGCCTTCTCGTAGTTTTGAAGTTGTAACGTCAATCGTGAATCACTATCCAATTCTGTTTTTATCTCAAAAATTTTTGAGCAACCGTTGAACATAGCTAAATCTGCTATAGAGTTGCCTACTCTAAACTCGCTAAATATTTGAGAATTTGTCTCACCAAGTTCTTTTATCAGCCAAGTATTTAAGAATTCATTTTTGAAAATGTATTCATTTTGATAACTGTCTGCTAGAATAGAATATATGTATTTCAGATAGTCCAAATAAGTCGAATTTTGGTGTTTCAACCATTTTTCATCATATCTTTCAATTTTGTAATTGATAGAAGTGAAGTCCATTTTTAGCCAAGAAAGAGCTTCACTCCTAGAAAACAAGGAGGAATAGTCTCTTAATTGGTTAATTTGGTATTCCATTACTTTGCTATTAATTATTCGGTTCAAATTTACTGTTTTCTTGTTTTATTCGTGCCATTTTTGTCGGAAATTCGTCTTTATAGCATTGGCGGTAACG
>CAZXBG010000263.1:0-1351 GCA_964638865.1 uncultured Chitinophagales bacterium
AGTGGATTCTCAATATTAACATCATCACTTTCGCCAATCTCAATCATTGCGTTTATATCAGTTCCACTTGGTGATGGAATTCCATCAGGATGAGTGTGCCACTCTCCTACGTAAATTAATCTTGGTATTGAATTATAAAACTTAGTTAGATTTAACTTTAAGCCTTCCTTTTCTCTTTCAAAAAAATATCGAGAAGATTTGTACTTCTTTGGCAAAATTGTGGTTTCAATAAAACAGGTTTTAAAATCTTCAGAATAATATCCAATGAGCAAACCACCAAACTCCTTAGGATAGTACTTCATGCCTGTTTTGTACAATTCGTCAAGCAGTTCCTGCTTGACTTCAACACTTAAACCAATTTTAGCACAAGTCAATTTCAAAATTGATGTAATTTTATATTAAACTCATTCTCAGTTTCCGCACTTAAGAAAAAATGCCTCAATGGTTTTCCGCTTTCAATAGAAAGATTAATATGTTTTAATGCAAATTGAACCAAAACACTAATGTCATTATAAGATGCTTTAAAAGTTGGACTCCAACATCCTGTTGGCTCGTAAAAAGCTTCATCATTTTTTAAATTCAGATTGTTTCGGTTATTTAACCACTCATACAAGTTTGGTTTTACTGAACACAACAATTCTTTTGCATTATTTGTAATGGACAAGCTAATTATTTCATTTTTTAAATTCAGAAAATCTAAAATGTAAGCAACATCATCATCCGTTGTACAATCAATTATAATGTCGAATTCTTCAATACGTTTCTTAATTGCTTCTTCAGACTTTCCGTTATTGATAAAATATTTTATCGCATCCATCATATTGGCATCAGGAATAATTTCAATGAATGGAGATATTTTTGTCAACTTTAAGCCCAAGTCTATAACTTTGTTATTTATTCCCGTGTTGAAGTCGTATTCAGAACGGCAAACATTCTCAGGTTCCTTTACATCATAATCAACTAACGAAAGAAATTTACAACCGCCTCTTGTTAAAGCTGTAGCGACCATACTTCCAACCGCACCTATTCCAATTAATAAAATTTTCTTTTCAGTTATCTTCTCTGAAAATTTTCCTCTGCCAAAAAAATATTTGTATGAACAGTTTTTTGTTGAACTCCAATTTATCGGCATATCTTTAAACTGTCCACCATAGCCGTTTCCCAATCTGAGTGATTCATTTGGAAAATTATCAGTATCAATTATGGCACACTGCCAATGAATTTCTCCTGTTGGTATTTTATAGCCAATAAACAACGGCAACTTTTTTATGCCTGCTTTTTTATAAGCACCTTTCTTGTCAATATCATAAAGAAATTTTAGAAATTCCTGAGAAACAAAAGGCTCAAGTTC
>CAZXBG010000263.1:1451-3083 GCA_964638865.1 uncultured Chitinophagales bacterium
TTGATATTCACTTACCACAATATGTTCATAGTGATTGTCTTCAATATTACTCAAATAGTAATTTTCAATCCATTCCATCAGTGAATTAAAATCCCATTCAATCTTTTGTTTAATATCAGGACTATGAGTTGTATGAATACAAATTGAACCATCTCTGTTTACATGATTGTACTCTATAAGTGTAGGATTAAGAAATCGGATAGTTTCGGTTTCATGAAATTGAAGCGGATATGGAGGTTTTACTTCTACATCAAACTCTAATTCAACTGCTGCATGCATTAATTGCACTCTACCCAATACATTTCCATAATCATCCACAAAATGCCGAATGATTTTTATGTTGGGTAAATCCTCAACTATCGAATTTATTAAGTTTGCTCTGTCACTCATAATTAACCAAATCTTTTCGTTGGTGGTATAGAAACTCCCTCCCGTTTTACTCCATATTTTTTTTCATCCTCATCCTCACAAGGATGATTTTCATTAATTTTAAAGTATGTTTTTACGTTGTCACTATTTTCTTCTATCCGTTCAATCATATACTTCATATCATCACTCAAGGTAAATTTTTCAGTTTCGGATAAAGTATCAGCTACTTCATTAGTTGAGTTTCCTGGGTCAGGCAATGATACTTCCTTTACCTTATCACGAATAAATTCAAGCAACGTTTTTAATTTATCCCACAAATCTCCTTCTACCTTTACAGTATCAAAGGCTTTCATGGTAATCAATTCTATAAAGAAAGATTTTATATCGGGCTTGTTATTGATTTTCCAAACCTTCAATAAGCGTATAATCTTTCTTACTGAATCCTTTTCAGCAGTAGCCCTATCTTTGATTTTGTCTATCTGAGCTTGGATATTTGACCTAATGTAATCAGAGCCTTCTTCAAGTGTTCCGAATTTTTTATTTACGTAGAGGTTTAATTTATCATCATCCTTATACTGATCAACATTTAGTTCTCTACCTGGGACAACATCTATCTTAACAATGTGTCCATCTTTATCAGAATAAAATTCAATACCGATTGAAACTTTTTGGTCTCTAACAGTTGCTTCTTTACCATGATATTTATCTTTTAGGAATTCAAATACATCTGTAAACATTTCTTTTAAGGTTCCATTTGAACCAAAGGCATTTCTTTTATATGGAGCCATTAAATCAAAATCAAATTTTAGGTTCACAGCAGTGTTCTTGGCATAAGAACCTGAATTAAATGGAGAATACAAATTGCTTTCATATTTAATTTCTAATGCTTCTTTTATTTCATTTCTTTTTGAAATGTGTTTATCAAGCAAGGCTTGTTCATTACTGATTTTGTGTGAGCTAAGCACACAATCCAAGTGTTTGTTTTTATCTGTCATTTTATTTATCCCTTTAATTTCTTAATCAATTTTTCAATTTCTTCTTTTGGCAAACTATCGTTTACAATTTTTAATTTTTCAAATAACTCAATTCCTTTCACTGCACTCAATATTTTTGCATCTACAATTTTCATCACAACCCAAATGCTTCCATGTACTTCTAATCCGTTTTCTTCTGCTTCATTTTTTAAACTTTTATCACCAGTAAGCAGTTTGCATTTCAATTGTAACGCTTTCCACAACACAGATTTATCTGCAATCCTTCGCA
>CAZXBG010000264.1:0-2998 GCA_964638865.1 uncultured Chitinophagales bacterium
AGGAGGTGCTGTTGCGCGATGCCCATCTTCCATTTTCCATTTTATTCGGTCGGCTTATTTTTAGAATAATGTAGTCTGCATAATTTTCTTTGGGTGAAATGTTCCAATGATTACAAAAGGATTTGGAGCAATTAAATGAAACTCACGAGTTGTCCCAAGAAATAAATAGAGGTCTTTTGTTTTAGCGAAGTCTTCAAAATATTTTGTCCTTACATCAGCACACGCTTTGGCTTCATCTCCTTCATGGCGTTTCAAACTGTTCCAATACAAAGCACCAATTTCCCAATCTTCAATCATTAGCGTTCTTACAACTCCGTCATCGCTGTTGAACTTGAATGAGAATTTGTAAGGTAGTTTTTGAACAACTTCAAACGGGTTGTCAGAGTTTTTGAAAAGATTTAATTGTTGTGCGTTTGCTTTGAGCTTGTCAAGTTTTTTCTTGTCCCACTCCCGTTCAGCTTTTTCAATAGTGAAGTCTAAAATTTCTTTTGGTTTGAAAACTGCAAGTGAAGTATATTTTTTATCGTCTTTTGCTTGTGCAATAAGAGTTGTCATGTTGGTGTGAACATTTTGCAGAACTATTTTTTTCCGCTGCCTCCAACTATCATCCGTGTCTAAATGAGCAACAATTCTAAATGCAGACTCAATTGACTTTGGTTTGAAACTTTCTAACCTAAAGTCTGAAGTGTTTCTTTTAAGGTCAACTTCTACCCAATCATATTTGCTGTATTGTTTGTCGTAGTCAAGTTTGCGAAAAGGAATTGGATAAATACGAACCCAACTACCGTCTTCCTTAAAACCTGCTGTGCAAACAAGTTCGTCATATTTGTTAGATAGAGTTGGATAGGTTTTTACTGCAATTAAAACTTGAGTCAATGCCATACTTAAATGTGTTTGAGTTCAAAATTCCAATCAGGCAGTTTTGTAATAGCTTCTGCTAAATGTTTTCGGTGGCACTGACAAATATTTGCTTCAAAGCAAGTCAAAGCAATTCGCTTTTTCTGTTGTAGCAGTTTCAAAATTTGTTCTTGGTAGCTTGTGGTTTTCTTTAAGTTTGATTTTTTGTATGTGTCAAAAAGTTTATCGTAATCGGCTTGTGAATTAAGTTCCTGTCTTTGTTCCGATTGAATTCCAACCTGAGGAATATGTAAATACTCTATGTCAAGACTTGCACAAAAGTTTTTTAATTGAGTTTTGGAGAAGCCAAATTTCATACTCAACGGATTGTTTCTAACATCAACTAAAACTTTCACATCATTTTTTATCAATCGGTTTAAATATTCTTCAAGCGAAATTCCTTCGTAACCAATTGTGTAAAGAGTTGTCTTTTTGCTTTTAGGTTTTGCTTGCAAAACCTTTGCATATTGTTCGTCAGTTAAAATCTCTTTTGCTTTAACGCTGTTGATTGCGAAATATTGATAGTTCAGATAGGTCAACTTCATTAAAGAATTTGTGCTCAACTTTCCGTAATTTGTTTTTATTTCATTCAGTATTTTTTTGTCCTTCTCGTTTAAGCTTGTAACATAATTTACCTTATCAAGTTTGGAAAAACTGGCTTTGTCCTCGGATAATAAACCGTGTCCAACCATAGCTGTCAAGTCAGCATTAGCCGAAAACGAATAACAGCCGTAATGATAAGGAACAAAGTCATAGTCGGGTTTCGCTTGTCTGTTCGCAAATAGGAAAAGCAATTTTTGAAGAGATATTTTGGGCAAATGTCCGTCACAGGATTGAAGTAAAGCTAATATAATTTTTCGTCTATAAAACATAGGGCAATGTTACGAAAAAAAGTCGTATCGATTATCAAAAATGTCAACTGTTTGAGTGTTCATTGTCGTCTTAATTAGCATCAAAATGTTTAAGTTTGCACTGTCGTCAAAGGGTTTCGCACAACGGTTTGGGGCTTGGCGATGTTTTTTTATTGGGGTTTTGGAACACAAATTTTCAATTTACTACTGTTGTCAATTAGAAGAACAATTGTACATTTAACCTCGTCAGCCCCAATAAATAAATATAGCCAAGCCGCTGTTATAGGATGTAGTCGGCGGCTAGTGAATGATTATTTTGGTGGAATAAAATTTACTTTTATATTCTACCGTCACAATATAAATACCGTTAGCTACATTTGTCATGTCAACTGTGCTTATTAATTCACTTGTTTCATAATTCAAAATATATTGACCAGTTAAACTTGTGAGTGTTACTTTTGTTGCAGCACTATCTTTCAAGTTTACATAAAGTGTTTCATTAAAACTATATACAAATACCGGGTTTGTCGATATGGAATCAATTTCTTCAACATAATGGACTGCGTCACCTGCTATTATGGGATAGTCAGGCGTAATTTCATAAGCATAGTCTTTTATTATCAATATTCTTCCTTCGTCTATAACATCGCAGCGGATCCAACCATATGAATTCACAATTTTGCCTGAATTAAAAATAAACCCTAAATAATGATTCGTAGTTACTTCAACTTTGTCATTATACCAAAATGCATAATCGCCTATATTAAAGTCTCCATCAGAACGAAAAGATCTTAGTGCCATAACTTGCAAATCATAATTATAGAAATTCAGTATTGTGTCTATTTTAGCTCCTGCTTCTAAAGCAAATGGATAATATCTCGTATACACTCCTCCATAAGCTGTTCCATATTCCCCTGTTCCACCTGCAATAAAATTAGCTTCAATTTCGGGTCCAATCAAAATGTTCTGCATTAAACGGTAAGAAGAGAATGATGCACTATAAAACGTAAACGAATTATTATGAAACCAAAAATCAATAGTGCCATTCTGGTCAAGGTCAAGTTCTGCTGCTTGCCCCCCTTCGCTTAAAATAATATCAGGGTCTATATCCACATATACCACCTGGCTATCAACTTTCTGATGTAAAGTCAGAAAGCTGATAGCAGAAGCGGCATATGCTTTTAAGGAAAATGTTTTCATTTTATTATTTATTCTGTTTTAATCAGTTTTTTATAAAATAATTTATTTTT
>CAZXBG010000265.1:0-2998 GCA_964638865.1 uncultured Chitinophagales bacterium
CGGGAGCAAACTCATTACTCATTACTCATTACTCATTAATTTTGCTCCATGAACATACAACTCCGAAAATCAACCCTCGCCGACATGAAAGCAGTTCATGCTCTTGTTAAACAACTTGCCGAATTTGAAAGAGCTCCCGAGGAGGTTATTACTACTTCCGAATTGTACGAGGCAGACCTTTCGGCAAATCATTTTGAGGCTATTGTTGCCGAAGATATCGATCTTGAAGAAAACAAGATCATCGGAATGGCATTGTATTATTTTGCTTATTCAACGTGGAAAGGAAGATATATTTGGTTAGAAGATTTTATTGTGACAGAAAATTATAGAGGAAAAGGAGTTGGAAAAATGTTATTTGAGGAAATTATTAATATTACAAAACAATATAAAACTATTCTCAAATGGCAGGTGCTCGATTGGAACGAACCAGCAATTAATTTTTATAAAAAATATGATGCGGAGTTTTTAGATGGTTGGAGAACCTGTAAATTGACTCCGTAAACTGAAATCAGATTAATAGATTTAATTTGCTCTGAGTGAAGATTTTAGTTACATTCATGCAATGAATAATGAGTTATGAGTTATGAGTTATGAGTAGTTCCACGAAAGCCGTATCCTTTCACTCCGAATTAATGCGGCTGTTCCAATTATTAAATTGACAATTAACAAATTGACAATGACATTATTGACAATTACATTGTTGAAAATGCTATATTTCACAATTGCCTCCTCAATTTATTACCTTTGCACAAATGAAGATCTTCAAATTTGGCGGGGCATCAGTTAAAGATGCGGAATCGGTGAGAAATGTGGCCTCTATTTTAAGGCGCTTCCCTGAAGAGAACATTGTGATTATAGTATCGGCAATGGGCAAAATGACGAATGCGCTGGAAATTATTTCTCAGAAAAGTTTTGATGGAGAGGAAACTTCAAAGGAAATAGAATCTTTGCGCGATTATCATCAGACAATTATAAATGATCTTAATATCAGGGTTAAATTGGATTACTTTATCGACCTTATTATTCAAAATTCAGAGACCAATAAACGTTTAAGTTTTCCACTTTATTATGACCAGATAGTAAGTATTGGTGAGCTCATTTCCTCTTCTATTTTAAGTACCTATTTAAATTCTGTTTCTCTTATTAATGAATGGGTGGATGTTCGCGATCTTATTCAAACAGATGATACCTGGAGAGCAGCCGCTGTCGATTGGGAGATTACTTCTGCACAGATAATTAATAACATTCCGGAAAAATTAAAAGATACCCATATAGTTACACAAGGTTTTTTGGGGAAATCGAATTATGATTACACCACTACCTTAGGACGTGAGGGTTCAGATTATACCGGAGCCATTTTCGCTCATATTCTGGAGGCAGAAGGTTTATGGATTTGGAAGGACGTTCCCGGTGTATTAAATGCCGATCCGAAATTATTTCCTGATGCTATTAAAGTACCCGAACTCACTTATTACGAAGCAATTGAAATGACCTATTATGGTGCTTCTGTAATTCATCCGAAAACAATTCAGCCTTTACAACAAAAATTAATTCCCTTGTATGTGAAATCATTTCTTGATCCGGAATTAAATGGCACAGTAATACAAACTAACGATAAATACATCGATTACCCGCCGGTAATCATGTACAAAAAAAGTCAGACCTTAATTTCTATTGTTCCCTCCCTCACTTCCTTTGTCGGTGAAATGCAAATGGCAAATATTTATTCCATTTTCGTTAAACATAAATTGAAGATAAATGTAATTCAGATTGCAGCGCAGTCGGTTTCGATTGTAGTTGATTATAATAAATATATAATTGAACCGGTAATTAATGAATTAAAGGAATTTTACAGTGATGTTGCACTAAAGGAAAACGATAACCTGGAACTACTCACCGTACGTCACTATAATGCACATATTTTATTGAAACTCACAGAAAATAAAAAGGTGATATTGGAACAACAAACGAGAAGTACTGTGCAATTTCTTTATGAATAAGGTCGCTCCAAAATCATTGCACCAATAATTGCATTTTTAAGATCTATTTCAAAGGGAATAATATCCACCTCATCATCCGTTTTTATTCTGTATGCCTTTTTGTAAAGGTCGCGTTGTTCAGCATCATGTTCTTTTTTGCGCTGCTCTGAAACAAATTTATCAAACTCGGCATCCGATCTTTTTGCCTTTTCAGGAATTAATTCTTTTGAAGTATAAACTTCCTGCTGTGGAGGCCGATTTGTTTTTTCGTACGAAACTTCTTTAACCTCAGGTTTTGCATAAGGTGGCATATTTTGTTTTGCCCTCGCTTCTTCTGCCTTTTTTTGCAATTCCTTAAAAATATCCTGAAAAGTAGTAGATTTTTGTTGTTGTTGTGGTTGCTTGGACTGCGGCTTACCCTTTTCCTTATTGGCAGCACCGGTCACCTTCTTAAAGAACCTGGATATACCATTCACGATTACAATCCAGATAATTAACATCAATATGGTTCCTACAAAATCGGGCATAGGGCAAAGTTAATGCAAAGATTAGAAGAATTGAAAGAAAGGTTCTTGGGTAAAATGAGGAAGGAATCAGTGCAATGGTTGAAAAGGAATAAATAAGCACCTAAAAAGGCTGTAATTCATACTTTACATAATATTTTCAGATCTCAATCCAAAATAATCATACTCTTTTCGGATTACAATCCGAAATAGACATAATATTATCGGATTTGATTCCGAAATAATGATATTTTTTTCAATCGATCTGTCCTTGGCCAATGTTAACACAATTTTTTACAGTAAAAGTGCTCTGAATCCGGTTAAACCAAAACCGGAAAAGGTCTATAAAACTTATTCTCAAATACCAATCAACCTTTCAAGAAATTGTAGTTGTAGTTTTGGAGTATATTTATCGCATGAAACATATTTCACCAGTGGTTTTCATGGATTTGGGTTATGATTCCGGCGGGATGACGCTGGTGGGGAGGAGTTGGGGTGGTGGAAGTGAGTATAGGT
>CAZXBG010000266.1:0-2985 GCA_964638865.1 uncultured Chitinophagales bacterium
GTGGCTCATTGAAAACAACTTCATGGGTAAGGAAGGACAAGCAGTTCCCGAAATGTCGGATGCATGGATTAAAACAATTTCTGACCGCTATATTGAGTTATATGAAAAGATGACGGGTACACAATTTCAACCCTCTACTAACGATAAAAAAACAATTGAACGCAATATTATTGGAAAATTAAGTGCGATGTAGTAACATGTATTTATAATTGATAATTGCCTTTTTTATTCGATTTAATTAAAAGCCTTTTAAATGAAATTATAAATCTGTCCAAATAAATTAATGGATAAAAAGAAATAAAATGTCCTTGATTGGGTTCGAAATATAGCATCAGATTTCACCATTTTAAGTTATAAGTGCCCTATTTATAAGTGTTATATTTAATTTACAGTTTCGTCTAAACTTTTCAAAAGTAAGCAAAAGCATTAATTGTTTTACCTATGTTTTACCGAGTTAGTTAATTTTACATTCTAAACTCAGACTAAAATGCCAACATTCAAAATATTCGTAAACGAGCGAAAGTTAAACAAAAGAGGAGAAGCTCCAATTTATCTTAATATTATTAAGGATAGAAAATCTTCTTTTATTTTATTAGGTTAATATATAAGTGATACCGTTTTCGATGCAATATTAAATGCATTTCCTTTTATTTAGCATTAGTCTAATTGGTCAGAAAAAATATTTTATTTTGCGAAAAATAAATCTTACTTTTTTATTGAAAAACAATTTTCTGATTCCCAATAATTTGTTTT
Organism: uncultured Chitinophagales bacterium; assembly: GCA_964638865.1. GTDB lineage: Bacteria > Bacteroidota > Bacteroidia > Chitinophagales > BACL12 > UBA7236. The sequence goes on from CAZXBG010000266.1 coordinate 754, forward strand.
TCTGCTTTAATTTGAATAAAATATATTCCTCTTGACCAAGCTCCATATATAGCTTTGGTAAATTTAAAATCCACACCAATTGACCTTGCTTCGATACCTCTATAAAGTTCTTTAAATGTATTTCCTTCCCATTCTGAGCACCCGCATGGTAAAACTGGAGTAATACACACTCTTAATACATCATAAGTAGCTTCCTCACTATAAATACCCTTGCCTCTTTTAATACCTTGTTTAGGCCCGTAAGGCAAATTATTTTCAAAAGTATTACTCATGAATAAGACACCCTTGACAGCCCACATGGTTACGTGAGAATTGGGCAACAAGCCTTCATTTAAATTATCATCTGTTAAAAAAGTACAACCAATAAATTCACTAATATTTTCATTTGCAAAGGATAGAAATTCAATACTTCTTTTGTTATTCTTAAAAGTTGAAGCAAGGGCAACTATTATTCCACCATGATATTCAGGGTCGCTCCAACCCACATCATTATATTTCGATGTGCTAATACCATTATTAGAATTCTCAATTAGAGAGTTTCCCTTAATTAAAACAACACCATGATCGCTACCTGAAGCTGGATAAGAGCCGCTTAATACAGATATAATGGAAGGATGAATTAAATTATCATATCCCCAAACTTCAATTCCTTTCCACATTGCTCCGCATAAATTTGTTAGCGTAGCACCATCCTCAATTAATCTAGCGCCTCTTTCAACTGTAATTCTGCGATTAGATCCCATGTTTATTACAGCGCCACTGCTGATTGTCAAGGTACTGCCAGATTTAATAACTACATCTTGAAAAATATCTTTATCAACTGTCCAGGAAGTATTTGAATTTATCTCAATCTTAAGTGCAGAAATTACCTCGGGAAGTTTAGCTTCCCAAATTCCACTACCAAATGTAGCTGCGCCAATTTTTCCTGAACAATAATCGATTTCAATATCCATTATTAATGAATGGGGAAGGAGCCCGCCATATTCAACCCAACTTGACATTGAGTTGTCTCGATAATATACACCACCTGTTTTATAGTCATCACCATCAACAGCGATAAATAATTTATCATTAGATCCTATTTGATAAATCACTTTATTTGTGGGCGCCTTTGGTAAACCATTTGAATAATTTGACCAAGTCCAAACATTGGTAGTTGGATTCCGAACTCCAATGTATATATTTTGTTGATTTCCATTATTGTCGAGCCAATCGTTAAAAGTAATCCATATTTTATTTGGATCAGTTGGCGAAACAATGACTGAGGTGATAAATTCATCAACACCTACTAAATGAGGACTTACATCGATCCAATCATATCCCGCAGCATCTACACCACCATTGTAATGAACAAAGAGTTCTAATCTTTTATAATAATTTACGTTATTCCAATCCGTTGAGGGGTTTCCAGATAAATCCGACCAATAACCAACAGTAGTAATGTAAATAATATTTGAATTAGACTGACTAACAGCAATTGACAAAATACTATTACTATCAGTCGGTATCCCGGGATGAGGTTCAAGTTTAAATAAAGCCCCCCCCCCTGAAATTGATTTTCGTAAAGTTCCATATCCAGCATATATAACATCAGCATCATCAGGCGCCATGGTCATGGCAATTTGATTTGGAAAAATTCTTCTTTCAGCTCCGGCATTATTACCTAATTCCGCATAATTCATTCCCGCTGGTATTGCAGGATTTAATTCATTATAAAAAATATCCCCAAATTGATCACATGTTGGTGGATTTTCACATTGATAATCAGAGGTATAAAAAATATCCGGATTTTCGAAGTTTATTAGTGTATTGGATCCGTCATGGGAAGAAGGTAAAATTCGTTCCCATTCACCTTCGTCAAATATATGGGAATATACATCCTGACTACCAATAACAATGCGTTTAGATTTTGGTGAGTACGACAAGTCAAATGTCTCTGAGACACATAATCCTTGATTGACATCAACGAAATGCGCGCCTCCATCACTGCTTCTAAACACGCCTCCATCAGTACCAGCATACACGATCAATCCAGAAGCATCATTTGGATCAACTTCAATTGTCATCACATCATCATGTATAATATTATATGTTAAAGTTAAATCATCAGGGTTCGGACTTGAAACATAGATGGTCGTATTTTCGTAGTCACCACCCGGTTTAATTTCTAAATCCCAAAAATATTTATCCCGTTGTGAGATACCACTCATTACAAATATATCCCAATCCTCA
>CAZXBG010000267.1:0-2959 GCA_964638865.1 uncultured Chitinophagales bacterium
CCGGAAAATTTATTGTATCTTTAGTCATACATGCAAAGGGAAGCGGATATTTTTAGTTTTGCAAGATGTGGTTCACCATGTGGTTACGGAGCAACAGATGTAATTTCGGTGAGTCAGCAACATATTTATGGTTCCTCTCGTTTAGGATATAGAGAAAAACTGATAAATATGAGTACAAGTTTGCCAACAGATCATAAATATTCCCGAACTTTAGGGGAAAAACGCTATGAAATGGTGAACCATCTAGGAAATGTTTTAGCAGTTATTACCGACAGGCACAAGGGTATTGAAACTACTGCAGATGTATATTCCGATAAATATTTACCTGATGTAATTGTTGCTCAAGATTATGATCCCGGCGGTATGATTTTACCAGGACGTGTATTTAGCTCATCTTCTTACAGATACGGATATAATCAGGGAAGTGAAAAAGATGATGAAATATCAGGTGAAGGAAATAGCTTCACTACATTTTATCGGCAGGGAGATACAAGGTTATTAACTTGGTGGTCTGTTGATCCAATGGCTGCCCAGCAACCTTGGCAAAGTCCTTATTCATACATGAATGGTAATCCAGTTTTATTAAATGATCCTAATGGTGACTTTGCTCTTATTGATGATTTTGTCATAGGCTTTGTTAAAGATTTGTTTCAAAAGCGATCTAATTTTAAGGATCCTAATAAATCCCGTATGGGAAATGCTTTAAGTTCTGGCGGTCAGCATTTTATTAATTCCGCAAAAATATGGGGATCTTTCGGTGCTACAGATAAAAATCTAACTACTATAGAAAATGCTGGAAAAATAGCTTCGCGATTTACCTTGGAACTTCCTCAGCAATTATTAGGTATAACCGTTGCCCACATAGACAATATAATTGGAATTCAAGAAATTGACTATAGGAATGATGGCACTGTTCATGTAGAAACCACTATGGGTGGTACAAATAGTATTTGGGATTTAACTTTAGGAAATATTATAACTACAAGTGACTTAAGCCAATGGGAATCCAATCTAGATGGTCTTACTTTAATGGATGGAACTCCTTTGCAAGATGCTGCAAGAGATATAGTAAACCATGGGAAAGGCCATACAATGCAAAGTTCCAGGTTTGGGCCGCTCTTCCTACCTGCTATAGCTCTACCAAGCGTTATTACTGCACCTTTTTCATTTCATAATAAAATGCCATGGGAAAAAGGAGCGGATAATCTATTTCAAAGATATCAACAGAGACATGATAGCAGCGGTAGTTCAGGCACGTCATCAGCAGGAGATTTTGATCTTGGTTCTATCAAGCCGGAGAATAAATTGATTTTGGGAAGCGAAAAAATGGACAGATGAAATTCAATAAGAGATATTATATAGCTATCTGTTTTTGCTTTATCCTTATGGCTAATAAATGTGAGTACGCAGCGGAAACGTTGGTTTCCATTGAAAATCCATGCGAAAAACGCATACAATTTTCTCTCTTCCAAATAAATAATGGGAAAGAGTGTTTACTCTACGATAAGCAAATAGAAACCTCCGTGAGAATATCAAAGAGAATGGGAGCAGATAAAGTAAATCAAATTGGCATTATATATGGGTCAGAGCATGAAGATAATGAACTTATAAAGCTAAACTGTGGCAAATATGCTTTAGTAAAGATACTAATAGTGAGTGGAATTGACACCGTCCAGAACGATGAAGTAAATTTTAATAAATTAACAGAACCAGTGCAGCTTCCGATATGTACAGATGGTAAAAATTAAATACAAAGTCCCGAGCAATCGGGGCTTTTTTTACACCATCCTTTTTTGAATATCACACCAATAATCGACTTTTCTTTTAATTTTATATCCATAGGTTTGATAGGATCTGATGAATATACTTTCAGAGGGACTACTACATGTTTTCAATTAGAAAATTGCATTACTTGTGATTGAGAAAAAGAAATTGGAGTTGGTGGTGGAATTGGTATGATCGACCCCGTTGATGGTGTTGAGGAAGCACCTGTTACAGAGGATGATGATATTATATTTGGAGAAAATGCATGCGACCCACATTATGTACCCTTCCCCCCAGTTGCTTATGAGAATCCTTGTGAATAATTAATCGATGATATTTATGAATATGAATCTACGGAAGCATATAATTTGTATTTGGAGGGATTACGGACTGAATTTCAGATTTTATAGTTGAAAAATACATGTACGCATTTGTAGTTGCCTTGAATCTGTTTTTATTATTTACTATTATTTTGGCAGTTATTTCTTTTATAACAGAACAATATAAAAAGTCTATTGTAATTTTATTACTTTTTATTCTGTTTTTTTATTTTCAACTTTACTTGAACCCATTTCAAGAGTGGTACGCAGATTGAAATTTTATACAATAAACTCAGAAATTTAAATTTAAGGGAACTTGCACCAATCACCTCCCCAACCTCTCCCTCAAATCCTCCTTCAAAATAAACGCACTCAACAAATCTTTCACCGTTTCTTTCTGGCGGTTATTGAGTAGTTGAGTTCTTTTAAAAAGCCCGGCCAGTTCCCGGTCATCAATCATCTGGTCAAGATTATTTTCTTTACCATACACCAATGAGTCAATGCTTACTTCAAAGGCTTCGGCAATGCGTTGTACAACTTCAATGGAGGGCTGAGCCACATCACGTTCGTAGCGGGAAAGATGGTTGGGATGCACTTTTATCAGCTTTGCAAAGGTGTCCTGCGAAATATTCTTCTGGGTTCTGAGGGCTTTTTATTCGTCGCCGGGTTCCTCTCAACTAAATTTCGAAATCATCGAATTTTGCAGGTTTTATCCGGCCCATAAAAAATAAACATATTTAGGTAACCGCGTGATCTGGTTGAATTTAATTTCAACATTCCCGGGAAAATTAATAGCAATTAAATCCGTATTTTTATTACATGAAAACATCAAATCTTTCAAGCCATTCAAGTGGATTAAATTATGATCCCGGCGG
>CAZXBG010000268.1:0-2832 GCA_964638865.1 uncultured Chitinophagales bacterium
TAATTATGATGAGTCAGAACCGGCAAGAAGCAAAGGATCGCATTCGCTCGAAAAAGGATTATAAAATAAACCTCAAAGCAGAATTGGAAATTCGTTTATTAAACGAAAAAATTGATCACATGCTCATGCACCAGCACCAGCGTCTTTTTGAAATACAACAAATTCAAATTGAGATGATGGAAGAGATTGTGAAAAAATTGGAAGGAAGTGGCAAGCAATGAGTGGAGAGTGGGTAGTTGGCAGTTGCAGTGGGCAGTGGCAGTGGGCAGTGGGTAGTTGGAGAACTCAGAACCTGGAACTCAAACCAACTTTACCGTTTCACAACCCTTGCCGTAGAAATATTTCCAAGTTCATTAGTAACTGTGATCAGATAAACTCCATTTGAAACAGCATTTCCACTTTCATCATTTCCATTCCAGGTAATAATATTGGTGGTTGGATTGAAATGTTTGATCTTTTGGCCAAGAGCGTTAGAAATAAATATATCTTTTGTTTTAATGGAAGCGTCAATTGTAATTACTAATTGTTCTGAAAAAGGATTTGGTGCAAGCGTAAAGAAAGCCGGATACAATTCTTCAACAGAAGTTGGGCAAGGCACTACAAAAGGATTGCCGGGTGAGCCATATAAACAACCTGCAACCCAGGAAGTAGCAATATTTGGATTACCGCCTTCATCAATTAATTCCAAAGTAAATCCGGTTCCATCAGCATCTATCGGCCATGGAACATTATCGTTGTAACGAACGCTGTACTTAATTAATCCGCTTGCTAAATATAATCTCACGCCATCTCCGCCATTTGAAAAATGAAAAGTGGGTTCACCAATTACATTTGTAACGAAAGGAAATTTTACAGTAAATGATTCCAGACTATCGGTTACCACCAATCGTTCGCCGGGATCCAAAATATTTCCATTTGGAATTACATATATATTTCCTGTATTCGCATCGCGTAATATCCATCCTCCTATATTTGTTGCAGAAGATCCGCGGTTTAATATTTCCACCCAATCGCCCGGATTGTAAGCGAGCAGAGAATTATAATTGATCTCGGAGATAACAATGTCATAATCACAAGGGGAATATATATAACCCGGAGTACCTAACACACAACTTGCGATCCAGTTTGCAGGATCATTTTCATTTCCGGTTTCATCTAATATTTGTAATGCAGGGCCTAAACCATCAGCACCTTTTGGCCATGGAATGGAATCCACATAATTAATCAGTTTTACAACTGCACCTAAATTATCCTCTAACTTAACACTACCTGCCGTATTATCAAAACCATAATTAAATTCTCCAATATAATTTACCACATCACCATGCACCATAAGAAAGGTGTCAATTGATTGCACAATCACTAAATATTCATCAGGAGAAAGAATTGTTCCTGCGGGAATTGTATATGAATTGAATGGAGTTTCATCTTTTAATTTCCAATTGCTGATATTTACATCGTTACCGCCATAATTATGCAATTCAACCCAGGCATTTGAGTCGTTGAAATTATCTGAATTGTAATTTATTTCTGTAATGGCAACAGTATATCCGCCAGCAATATCAAATTCTGCCTGATCTGCGGGCATATTGTCAACCATCCGGTTAAATTCAGAATTGGGCCATAATTTTAAATCCCTTGTTTCATGTTCCTTGGTTTTATTTATATTATTAATTGGCCAAAGTTCATTGTCGGAAACTCTTTCAGAATAAGAAAGATGTTGGAAATTTGGATTAATCTGAAGTTGCTGACCAAATGCAACATACACTGAAAAGGTTGTTGCAAGGAGGAGTAAATTTATTTTCATTTATATCGTCTGGTTAAACGCGTTGTAAATTTAATTAATTGTTAATTAATTGTATAATCGCTGTAAACTTTGGCAATTATATATGTTTAACATTTAATAAAAAAAATAAAGTGATTTAAACAACAAAACCACGCCTGAGCGTGGTTTTGCAATATTTTTAGCTGGATATTTCTTTATTTTGTTTCAGGTTCTGTGCCTGCCGGAATAACTCCTAAAAGCTCCACTTCAAACTCAAGTGCTGCGTTTGGCGGAATAAAACCTTGGTAGCCAGCCGGTCCGTAACCTAATTCAGAAGGGATGTATAAATTCCATTTGTCACCTACTTTCATCATTTTTAAAGCCTCTGTCCAGCCTTTCATAAAACCTGTAACAGGGTAAGTAACCGGTTGGCCGTTTTTTGCAGAACTGTCAAAAATTTCACCATCCATGAATTTTCCTGTGTAATGCACCACTACCTGATCTCCGTCAACGGGGGAAACACCTGTGCCCGAAGTAATGATTTTGTATTGTAAACCACTTGGTGTAGTAATTACTCCTTCTTTCTTAGCATTTGCTGCTAACCAATCTTCACCCTCTTTTTTCGCTTTAGCTGTTTCTAATTCCGCTTTTTTGCTCATATAAGTGTTCAAAAATGCCAAAGAGCTGGAATCAGTCATCTTAAGGTTAAGGGTATCATCCGTAAGGATAGCCTTGATAACAGCTGCCATAATCTCAGTATTCACTTCTGTGATCTTTTGCTCTTTAAAGCTTTCTCCAATATTGATACCGATAGCATAACTCAGCGAGTCAGCACCATTTTCCATTTTTACATTTTGTATTTTAGTCTCTTTACATGAGGAAATTACCACTGCAAACAAAGCAGCTATTGGTAATACAGTTAATTTGTTCATATTTTTTTATTTGAGGGTGCAAAGATAGCATAATTGTTTGAGTGGTGAAAGAATTACCGTTAAAAAGCATTAAACTGACACATTTTTAGATTCTCACATAGGAGTGGTGGGTGGTGAGTGGTCAATGGTGAGTGG
>CAZXBG010000269.1:0-2801 GCA_964638865.1 uncultured Chitinophagales bacterium
AACACGGGTTTTGCGTTAGTGGGCAGACATTGCGAATAGAAACATTTGAGCAATTAATAAACTTTGGTGCTGGCAGACAGTTTTCGGTTTCAAAAGCCCACCAACGCAAAGCCCGAAACCGTTGTGCGTCAATCCAGATTTTCCGGGAGACGGAAATAATTTCTCCTGCTAACGGACGCTACATTCACCGGCATGCATTAAATTTGACTCGACTCTTTGTGAGGCCGAGTTAAACATTGGTGGTTCAAAACCCCGAGCGTAATTCTGGTTGAAGTGTAATGCTGAAATTTATTTTCAGTAGTTGATAATTTCATTGGTGCAGTTTTACTACTAGCCCGTTCAGAATAATTTCAAAATACGAGTACACTTCCCTAGAGTCATTTTTATTCACCTTAAATCATTGAAAAATGGAAAAGAAAAAAATGCAACTCGACATTATCAATCCCAATTGTGCAGGCATAGATATTGGAAGTAAATCGCACTATGTAGCAGTGGGTCACCCTCGAAGACGTAGAGGAGTTTGGCGTTTATGCTGATGAACTTACAGACATTTGTTTACATCTGAAATCTTATGGTATCACATCGGTGGCTATGGAAAGTACGGGCAATTATTGGCAAAATTTGTATGTTGAATTAGAAAGGCATGGCATGGAAGTTACGCTTTGCAATGGTAAATTCACCAAACATGCCAAAGGCAAAAAAACGGATGTAAAAGATTGTAGATGGATACAAAAACTACATGCTTTGGGTTTATTGACCAGTAGTTTTTTGCCCGACCAAACCACCGAAGAACTCCGTACGTTTTGCAGACAAAGAAACAACATGATAGACCTCGCTGCATAGGCTTCTCATAAAATGCAAAAGTATTTAAAACTCTTAAATTTTAGATTAGATGTTGTGGTAAATGACATTTGTGGACTTACAGGACTATCAATAATTGCTGCTATTTGTAAAGGAAATCTTGATCCAATAAGTTTGGCAAAACATAGAAATGGAAACTGTAAAAAAACCGAAGATGAAATTGCCAAAGCACTCAAAGGAAATAATAGAACCGATTTTTTATTTGGATTAAAGCAAGAATATGAGTCGTATCTTTTTTACCAAAAACAGATTGAAAGTTGCGACAAACAAATCAATACTTTTTTGAAACAACAAATAAACACTGACTCTGAAAAAATAAAATTAAAAACTGGCGATAAAAAACATAAACGAATCAACAAAAATGCCCTCAAAGGTATCGACCTCAACCAAGCATCTTTTCAATATTTTGGCGGAGTAGATTTAATGGCAATAGAAGGCTTGAGCCATGCTACGGTACTTACAATAATGAGCGAAGTAGGCCATGAAGATTTCGAGAAATTTAAAACAGCAAAAGAGTTTACATCTTGGTTAAGACTAGCACCAAACAACAAAATTAGTGGTGGCAAAATTCTATCAAGCAAAACACCAAAAGGAAACAATCGATTGAAAATTGCACTTAGACACGCAGCAAATGCCATCGGAAACCTAAAAGAAACCCACCTATCCGATTTTTTTAGACGAATTGCTTATCGAAAAGGGAGGGCTACGGCAGTAAGTGCTACTGCCAGAAAATTAGGCGTAATTATTTGGACAATGATTACCCAAAAAGTCGCTTACAAACCTCAAACACAATATTTATTTCTAGATGAAAAAAGAAAACTGGGCATCGTAAAAAGAATTCAAAAACAAATCATTAAATTTGGTGTAAAATCGGAAGACATGAATTTTTCAAAAGCCTGAAAATCAGCGGAATAAAAAAACGTTAGTCAGAATGCTTGGGCGACAGTGCAAACTAGAAAATTTTGTGTATGTAACGAACAGACAAAACTGATAAATATAGACACATTTTTCCTATCTTTGAGCAATGATTTTAGGACTTAATATTTTAAAACAAGATTATTTCAATGACTATAAAACGCAGTTGAAAATTGACGTTGAGTCTGCTTTTACTACATTGCAAAACAGACCACAAAGTTTGGAAGACTTTAATTTTTATCTTGCCAATTCAGCTGTCCATTCTTCAAATATTGAAGGTAACACGGTAAGTTTTGACACCTATTTGAAGTCAAGTGAGTTTAATCTTCACCTCAAGACTAAGGAAATGAAAGAAATTGAGGACTTGATTGCAGCATATCAATTTGCTAGAGAAAATGACTTGACACTTCATAACGCATTAAAAGCACACGAAATTTTGACACCTTCCATCCTAATAAAAAAAGAACGAGGCAAAATTAGAAAAGTAAAAGTAGGTGTAAGAAGCGAAGGACGACTAATTTATTTAGCCATTGAACCGGAATTCATAAAAGAGGAATTAGAAAAACTTTTTGCAGATGTTTCCATTTTGCTTAAAACTAAATTGACGACAACAGAAATATTTTATTATGCTGCATATATTCATTTGGTGTTTGTAAACATTCATCCATTTGTTGACGGTAATGGCAGAGCAACCCGACTGATTGAGAAATGGTTTTTAGCAAAAATGCTGGGCGACTTTGCTTGGTATATCACATCAGAAAAAAACTATTGGGACAAAAGACCGACATACTACAAAAACTTACAAATAGGGGTGAATTATTATGAAGTGAAATACGAAAATAGTATTCCGTTTTTATTAATGCTTCCTAATGCTTTATTAAACGCTGTATGACAACATTTACAATCTTAGACAGTAATAACTTCAATGACAGAATAGTAGCACGAACGCACAACAGCGGTTTAGCAAAAGTGGCGGTTCAGTACTCCGCAGACACATTTGTGGTTAATCAAACATTGGTTCTCCG
>CAZXBG010000270.1:0-2794 GCA_964638865.1 uncultured Chitinophagales bacterium
GGGCTGACGGAATGCTATTAGACGGAGGAATAACTTGTAAACTTTATATCCTTAAGCAGCTTCGGTAATATCTGAACGTTATAGGTAAGGTGGGCTTACATCATTCAAAGACAATTTATCGGTAGAGAAAAACAGCTATGTTACTATAAAAATGGCAAACTTTGCGACACTCAGGTAACCGCTCAAACTGCCTTATAATTTAATACCCCACCGCACTTTTTTGGCAAATCCGGTTTGGCTTACCCACATTGCACACATTTGCAATCCCGCTCTAAAGCAAACAACACGAGCAAAGTCATTCAAAAGAGCTGAAATCTCCATCCCCCGCACCAACATTTCGAAGTAAAAGTCAAAATACCACCTTTAGGGTATTGTTTAGAATGATTCTAAATGGTTCCTTTGCGGTCATATTATTTAAAAATATGTTTGCTTTGAATACAAAAATAAATTTAGTAATTCTCACTTTTTTAACCTCTGCTCAAGTTTTATTAGCACAACAGGCTGACACGTCAAAAGTAGTTACTCTGAAAGAAATTCGGATAACAGATATAAATTCTAAAAATGAGATAGAGCGGTTACCTGAAATTCAGGGAACGATTATTTATTCAGGAAAAAAAAATGAAGTTATAAAAGTAAACACCCTTGATGCTGACCTTTCCACTAATAACCCACGACAAATATTTGGTAAAGTTCCCGGAGTAAGTATTTGGGAAAGTGATGGTTCCGGAATTCAAATAGGAATATCTACAAGAGGATTAAGTCCAAACCGTTCTTGGGAATTTAATGTTCGTCAAAACGGTTATGATATTTCTTCAGAAGTATTTGGTTACCCCGAATCTTATTTTAGCCCACCAATGGAATCTGTTAGCACTATTGAAGTGGTAAGAGGTGCGGCATCTTTGCAATATGGTCCTCAATTTGGAGGATTGCTGAATTATGTAATTAAAAAAGGAGATGCTAATAAACCTATTGTTTATGAAACACAGCAAACAACAGGTTCATATGGATTATTTAACTCTTACAACGCCATTGGAGGTACTTACAAAAAAGTTTCGTATTACGGATATTTTCATCATCGCAATGCTGATGGTTGGCGTGATAATAGCAGGTATAATATCAACACGGGTTATGCTTCCGTAAATTTTGCTGCAAGTAAAAAATTAAATATCGGATTACAATATACACGAATGGACTATCAAAGCCAACAGCCAGGCGGACTTACCGATTCTTTATTTGCAGAAAACCCTCGTCAGTCGTTGCGTTCACGCAACTGGTTAAGCACCCCTTGGAACGTTGCTGCTCTTACAGTTGATTACCAATTTAATGAAAATTCGAAATTGAGTGTAAAAATATTTGGTACCATTGCCGAGCGAAACAGTGTTGGTTTTACTAAAGGAATAAATGTTGCAGACACATTTAATATTACACTAAAATCATATAACCCACGTCAGGTTGACAGAGACTCGTATAATAATTTAGGAAGCGAAATTCGATTTTTAAAAACGTATAATTTATTAAACCAAAAAAGTACACTTGCTATCGGTGCAAGAATTTACAAAGGAACAACTATCCGTAAGCAAATTGGCATCGGCACAGCAGGAAATGATTTTGACCTTACTATAACCACATTAACAAATGGAAAAGAATGGGAAAGGGACTTAAGTTTTAGTACTGATAATTATGCTTTGTTTGCTGAAAATATTTTTAAAATCGGAAAGCGATTGAGTGTTACGCCCGGTGTAAGATATGAAATTATTAATTCAACAGCAAAAGGATATATTAATTCTACATCAACCGGAAACATACAAGAAAATAAACTAGAAAGAAATATTTTATTAGTAGGGTTGGGAGCAGAATTTCAGACAACAATAACAACAAATGTTTATGTCAACTTTAGTCAATCATACCGTCCTGTAACTTATTCCGAGCTAACCCCTTCGGCAACAACCGATGTTATTGATCCAAATCTAAAAGATGCAAGCGGGTATAATATGGATTTTGGTTTCAGAGGAAAAATTAAAAGTTTATTGAGTTTTGATGTTGGCGGATTTTATTTGAATTATGATAACCGTATTGGAACCATTACCCAAAATAATCTTCCCTACCGAACCAACATAGGTACATCCGTTAGTAAAGGCATCGAAAGTTTTGTTGAAATTGATCCCATACGCATCTTCACAAATAACTCCAAAGTTGGATACATACGCCTATTTATTTCTTACGCTTATGTAGATGCAAAATATACACAATGGAATAATCCGGCAATTGCCAACGACCCAGCCATTTCCATCGAAAACAATAGAGTTGAAAATGCTCCTCAAAATATTGGAAGATATGGAGCAACGTACAGAATTAAAAAATTTTCTGCAACATTTCAGCTAAATCAGGTTTCAGATGTATTTACTGATGCCGCTAATACTGAAATGCCAAATGCGACCGCGACAATAGGAAAAATTTCAGGTTATACAGTAATGGATGTTTCTCTTACCTATTTATTCGGAGAAAAATACAACTTCAAAACAGGAGTAAATAATCTTGCTGATGAAAAATATGCTACACGCAGAGCCGGAGGTTATCCGGGTCCTGGACTAATGCCTGCAAATGGAAGAACATTATATATAAGCATTGGTGCTAAGTTCTGATCCAACATAATATAGCAGCACATTTACAATAGTTCATAAACAAAAAAAGTGAATAAAATTGAAACCCCAAATGGCAAGCATATTTGCAGCTTTAAATGGGTCAATATTAAAAGTTGGGGACAATCCTCTATTCCAAGGAAAGTCTTCTATAA
>CAZXBG010000271.1:0-2792 GCA_964638865.1 uncultured Chitinophagales bacterium
ATAAATTTTTAGGCATGGGGATTCATGATGTTGAGGTGGATTTTAATTATATGTCATCAGGGAAAAATACATTGTTTTTTGACAAGGATGTTAGCTCAGTAAATAACTGTTATGGTTGCCTAAGTGCTACAAGTCCAGGTAACTACCATCGTTTCGATATTCAGGGCATTCATGATGGCATTCTTGATATGGTATTGAGTCTTGATTATCCTGGAGCTTATGAGGTAACAATACCTCCGAACTCTGTCGGTTATTTTCAGCTTCAGATAGTTTGGTGGGAACCGTTAAGAGAATCTGTGGTCAAAGAGCATGCAAACTCTATCAATATTTACCCAAATCCAACGGAAGGCACCTTCAAAGTGCAGAGTAATATTTCCGGATTATTAACAGGCATCTCTATAAATATTGAAGTACTTTCTATTACAGGTATTTCTCTAATGAAAACAGTTGTTCAGGAAAATCAGGATATTAATATTTCCGGCTTTCCGGCAGGTATCTATCTTATTTCCATTAAAACCGATGATGGAATAAATCTCTCAAAGCAATTAATTAAAACGGAATGATATTGAAACGAAATAAATATTTAATAAATGAATACTCCGCTTCAGCAGGAGTATTCATTTTACTTGGCAATATATCTGATGCACAAGTAGTATATGTCGATATAGAACCAGACATAGTTTACGATTTAGGGGTAGAGAATTTTGATCTAGATAATAATGGAACTCTAGATTTTAGAATTGAGAAAGAATATTTAGGCTCTTTTAATTCATACTTTAATACAGCTCATTACACGATGCTCTGGGTAGTAGGAACAACTAATTTGAGTAATTCAATTGTAGGTATACCTACTTCATTAGCGTTCACTCTCTACTATGGGTTTCACATAAATGAATCTGCATTCTTTAATGATGGTTTTTTCAATATGGCCGGGAAGCGTCAGGAGGTTTCATACACTTCGGCTTTACCAATCGGGCCTTGGACTTATCACTCAGGTTTATGGAATGAAATCCCTAACGAAGATCGTTATCTTGGCATAAAATTTATCGATGAAGAGGATTGCATTCATTATGGTTGGATGAGATGCTCATTTACAGATTCAGTGGAAACCATTCATATAAAAGATTATGCGTATAACACCGAGTGCGGTAAAGGACTTTACGCTGGAGAATTGATAAGTGGAATGGATGAAAATAATAATGACATTGGAGCAGTTGTTTATAGCTTTAATAAAACAATTTATCTTCATCTAGATGAAATCACCGGAATACAATTAATTATTTCAGATTTAACCGGAAAGCAATTAATTAAAAAAGAATTACTAATAAAAAACGATAAAATTGATATGCAGAATTATCCGACAGGCATATATTTAGTGACATTGTTAAATGATGGAAATCGTTTTAACAAAAAGGTTTTCATCGAGTAAGTCGCTTGAACCACAGGTTATAACAAAAGCTTTGCAAAATGGCGGTGTGAAAGTAACCATGAAAATAATCTAATAATATAAGTTTATCGTATCCATAAACTATCTCGTTTGGTTGCCGCTACTTCGCAAAGCTTCTAAACGTTACCACCAATGCTAAAAGGACGACAATGCTAAAACAAACGACATTTTTAATTTTCAGTTTGACCTTGCTTTTTAACTCAGCAATCGGGCAGACAAACAAACAGCTATTCAATGACCTCGTTTCAAAAAAAGATACGGTTGGACAGTTACAACTATTAGAAAAATGGGAAAAGACAGACAAAGACGACCCAGAGTTATTTGTTGCCTACTTCAATTATTTTGTAAGAAAAAGTAAAAAGGAAATCCTAACCCTTGGACAAAATCCAAAAGGCGAAGACGTTCTTCAAATTATGGACCAGGACACAACAAAAAAAGAACCAGTTGCATTTATGTATGGCGACACATATTATGACCCTGACTTGTTAAGCAAAGGATTTGACTGGATTAATAAAGGAATAGAAAAACACCCAAACAGACTTGATATGAGATTTGGCAAAATCTATATGTTTGGACAACTTGAAGATTATGAAAAATTTACAACAGAGATCATAAAGACGATTGACTATTCTTCCGTTAACAAAAATAAATGGACTTGGGCTGACAGCAAACCACTTGACGACCCAAAAGAATTTATGTTAAGTTCTATTCAGAATTATCAACTTCAACTTTATAACACAGAAAACGATGACCTGCTTGACAATATGAAACGAATTGCAGAGACAGTTCTGAAATATTATCCTGACCATATTGAAAGTTTATCAAACATTTCAATTGTGTTTATGATACAAAAACAATATGACAAAGCCCTTGAACCATTGTTGAAAGCGGAAAAACTAAATCCTAAAGACTATATTATATTGAGCAACATTGCACAAGCTTACAAACTTAAAGGCGACAACAAAAACGCCATTAAATATTACGAATTGACTTTGAAATACGGTGACGACCAAGCAAAAAAATATGCACAAGGACAAATTGACGAACTTAAAAAGAAATAGAAGCACTGGTGGTAACATATAAGGATTAAACGCAGCTTCGTGTCTCACGAAGGTTCGATTTAATCCTGTGTTGAAAGAAGTTTCGGTAGCCCCGCGTGTAAAAAAAAGGGATGTATGGGGTTTGAATAGTTTTGATGTAGTATACTGTAAGCACTATTGCAAGAGATAATACTTATTTTTTATCCAAGTTGGTTTCCAAGGCATAAAAAAATATTTTTCGCAGGTATTTATTTTGTTTTTTAATGAGATAAGTGCTGTTTTTTTATTGCAGGGGCAATAGCATG
>CAZXBG010000272.1:0-2769 GCA_964638865.1 uncultured Chitinophagales bacterium
TGGATATTCCAACCAAACAAACCCCACTTCTGTAAATTAAACTGACCCCACCAAAAAGGGTAGGCAGGCCCTCAAAGTTGACTGTCATTTTTGATTTATAAATAGTTGTTTTTTTGCTTTGTTTGGCTAAGCTATTTTTAATTTTTTAAATCAAATATTCATTCATATTCCATTTGCTCTGTTTTCTTAAAGATTCAACCGTTATTTCAACCCGATGTGTATCATGCACAATGCGATCTAAAATAGCATCTGAAAATAAGCAATCGGGTTCCGATCTAGTTTTTGCCCATTTGTTGGGCATAAAGCTAAATAATTTGTTTGACTTTGTGCAAACTGATTGTTTTATTGGCCATGTTTATTTATGTTTACAGTGTCAGTTTATTACGATATGGCAAATAATAAAAATCACAGCGCTAAAACAGTATCATCAAATCAAAAATGCAGGACCTTCTAAACACGAAACAGGTGGGGTCAGTTTGGATTGCAGAGCCGGGGTCAGCTTGCTCCGCAGAGGTGGGGTCAGTTTGGATTGCTCAGGTGGGGTCAGTTTGATTGGAATTTCCACTAAACCTTTGGTAAATATTTAAGTAACCTATAAGTTCAGAAATAAAATAAGTAATTTTGATGTTCAGCGGAAATAAATAGCAAATTATCTTATATAGAATTTGATGATACCAATGAGCAATATAAAGCAAGTAATAATAACGCTTCTGTTTTTTTGCGAATCCTATAATTTGGGAGCCCAGATAATTACAATTCCAGAAGGAGTAATCTATAAATATACAAACGATACAATTAATGAAGCAGTAAAATTATTGCTAAATAACGAAATAAAATATAAACCAAATTACTCTTTATTTGATTCTCTTTTGTTTATAGGACCGAGCCTTTGGGAAAGATACAAGAAAATAGATTCAATAAATAATATTGAAGCTGGGAATGTCACCATGAACATTCCAATTTTCGATGACAATGGAAATGTAGTATCAAATAAGCCTTTACCTGGCAAACTTATTCAAGATCGTAATGATTTTATAATCGTATGGGAACAAATTAGATCTGATTTAAGCGCATCATTATTGAACCTAAGAAAATTAAATCAAAACGAATTAATATATTATTGGGCAACAATTAATTTTGATATTTACGAACCCGTATATTTAGTTGAGACTCCCCTGCATAAAATTTTATTTCAATTTAATAGATTAGGAACATTTCTCTATTGGATTGATGAATTTTAAATTTGATAAATTAAAAATAAGTTGTTATAATCCCATTTTTAGAAATTCGAACAGTAATAAAAAAAATATCTAGAAATTGCCTCTGATTATATTCATTCCAAAATGGAGTCTGATTAAATGGACTCAAGTTATTTATTATAGACAATATAGGGCTGCATAATAAGGAATCTTGAATATTAATACTTATACATTTTGAATTAATAATTTGTCCAAAGGTATCAATTTCAATTGCTACAAGAATACTACCTAGCTCAGTATTTATTAAATTAATTTTTGACTGATATAATGAGGAGGTTATAATAGCAGATAGGGAATCTGTAGTTATATTAATTAATTTTGATTTAGCGATAGCGCTAGGAGGTGAAATTTCCTGATGGCATTGTGGATGAATAATTACCTGCGAGAATAAACATTTCTCAAATGTTGATGTTAGAATTACAATCGAAAAGAATATTAAATTTAATTTTCCCATATTTTCAATTTTTCTTTATTTCATTGACAGGTTGTTTCCCTTCTCTTGAGTCTAAATATATTCCTCCAGTCTTTCCTTCTTTACCTTTCAGGTCTTCTAATAAACCTGTATCCGTTGAGAATTTTATCCAACCTTTACCCACACTTCTTGTATTAACATTTTCATCAGGAGAAGTACTAGATCTAGGGTATTCTCCTTCCCATATTTGAGCAACTCCCTTATCGGCAGTTATTAAAGTGTAGTCATGATTTGCATAAACATTTAGCCTATTTCCAGTTAAACTAATTATTGCATTAATTAAATTTAAATCATCGGCAGTATTACAAGATCCAATCAATAAAGTTCCATTATCATTGACTAATTTCGATAGTCCTTTTAAAGCATCAATATCGCGTTTTTCTCCTGCAGTATAATCTGATGCATCAGATCCTTCAGCGGTGGTCGATAAACCGGCAAGATAACTATTTACTTCAAATTCATCAATTGTGTGCGCACTTCCTGTCTCTGTCGGTGAGGTATCCAAAGCTCGATCGGTTGGATCAGCTACAAAATTTCCTTGAGCATCTAACGAGCCGTAAGTAATGCCGTGCATTCCTAAATAGAGATTGTCCACTTTGGACGTACCTAAATAATTTTGAGCTTTTGTTAAAGCCACTTCCACATCATTTGCAACAATAATATACCATGATCCCATTACTTGATCAGCGGAATTATAAAAAACAGTGTTAAGAGTTACATCAGAACTAATAATTATCATTAAATTAGTTTTTTGTGGATCATTGGGAGGATCTCCAGGCCCAAGTCCTTCAGTATCGATGTGTCTTATAGGATTGTTACCTGCAAAGCAGTAGGGACTTAAAAAAATAAATTTTCTAGCATTTGGATCTACCGAAATAAATCTTCCCAAGCGAGAGTCGTAAATATTTCTTCCTCCAAAATCTAAAGAATTATTTTCTCCTTTTATTTCATTGTCTCCTTCCTTCCCATTGAACCCAAACCTATACCCCTCAGCACTTGCAGCCGTCCAGTTCCGTCCTGGCATTACCATCCCGAACG
>CAZXBG010000273.1:0-2740 GCA_964638865.1 uncultured Chitinophagales bacterium
CGAACATGGCAAACATGTTCTCCAACTTACCATCAACGGTAAGCAGTATGAATGGCATCATGAATACATCACTGGTGCTGAAATCAGAAAACTTGGCAATATTCCACCTGAGGAAGAAATTTGCCTTGCTATTAAAAAGCCGTGGGAAGATGAACCAATTGCGGATGACACTAAAGTAAATCTTGCCCGTCCTGAAATTGAGCATTTCTACTCTAAGGACAAGCACCATAAGATTACTCTTATTATGAATGGCAGACCAAAACCATGGGCTGAAAAAACAATCACATTTGAACAAGTGGTTGAACTTGCTTTCGGAAGTTATGACCCAAACCCCAATAAGGTTTACACGGTTACTTACGATAAAGGACCGCACGAAAATCCTCACGGAACAATGGTTAAGGGAGATAAAGTTTGTGTAAAAGATAAAATGATATTCAATGTTACTTGCACAGATAAATCGTAGTCCCGACCTAAAGCAACTGGTTGATGAGGGTTTTGAGATTGAGGTAAAAGGTGGGCATTTAATTGTCCACCACATACCTTATGTAAACAGCAGTTGTGAGATTAGATACGGCACACTGATTACAGCACTTTCACTGAACAATAATATTACCATAAAACCTGATACGCATGTAATGGGCTTTATGGGTGAACATCCCTGTAACAAAGATGGAAGTATCATCGCTGCAATTCATCATTCCAGTCCGAATCAGCAAGTTGCTGATGGCTTTGTAATGAATCATACTTTCTCTAATAAACCGCCAAATGGTTATGAGAATTATTATCACAAGGTAACGCAGTATGAAAAAATAATTTCTGCTCCTGCAAAATCGTTGGATAAAACTGTGACTGCTCAAACTTTCAAGGTATTTGAATGCAACGAAGATGAATCGGTGTTTCATTATATTGATTCTAATTCAAGCCGTGCCAACATCAATCACCTCAACGCAAAATTTAAAGGTCAGCGAATTGGAATTGTTGGTGTAGGTGGAACTGGCTCATACATTTTGGATTTAGTTGCAAAAACTGCTGTTGATGAAATTTTACTTTTTGATGCTGATGAATTTTTACAACACAATGCTTTCCGTGCTCCTGGTGCTGCATCCATTGATACACTAAATAGGCGGATGAAGAAAGTGGACTACTTCACTGAGATTTATTCGCAGATGCGAAGGGGAATAAAAGCATATCCTCAACATGTAACAGAAAATAATATTGAACTGCTCAACGGACTTTCTTATGTGTTCATTTGCATTGATAGTAACAGTGCAAGAAGCATGATAATTTCCCATCTCAAAAATTTAGGCATTACATTTATTGATGTCGGACTTGGCGTGAATGTGGTTGATGATAATCTTATCGGTCAACTGAGAGTTACTGTCGGCACTCCTGCAAAGCATGACCATATTCCCAATAGGATTGGTTCTGCTTCAATGGAAGATGATGAGTATGCAACCAACATTCAGATTGCTGACTTAAATGCACTGAACGCTTTGATGGCAGTTGTGAAATGGAAAAAACTTTGCGGCTTCTATCAAGATTTGAATGAGGAACACAATTCAACTTTTACAATTAACACTGGACAACTTATTCATGAAGACCATACAACATAAGTTCGTGGAATTTATTCCCGAAGTGATTGAAGAAGGTATCCTGTATATCTCCATTGAGTATTGCACAGCCATACATAAATGTGTGTGTGGCTGTGGCAATGAAGTGGTAACTCCGCTTTCACCTGCTGATTGGGAAATTACTTTCAACGGAAAAACTGTTTCACTTGACCCTTCCATTGGCAACTGGAGTTTTGAATGTCAATCTCATTATTTCATTACCCGAAGCAAAATTCGTTTTGCAAGGCGTTGGAAGGAGTGGGAAATAAAAGAAGGAAGGAAAGAAGATTCGGAAAACAAGGAGAAGTATTTTAAAAAAAAGAGGGATTAGTTTTTTTCTGCTGAATCTTCTTTTTGATAATGATGGAATCTTTCCTACGCGAGAGGGTAAATCTTATTTTCCTTCATGTAATTATAGCCCATCAAAATTTGTTCTTTCGTAAATTTCTTTTTTTCTTGATGAAACTGATAAAACCCTTTCACTAAGGAATCTTCTGAAATCATTGTGTTAGCTGTTACCAATTCTTTCCAAGCAAAATACAAAGTCGCAACTATTTCAGCCGTCTGTGTTTTTTCTTTTCTGAAAAGCTCGATTATTCTGTTTATGGTTTCAGCCTCTGATTCAAAATAATTATCAAAGTGTTTTTTATACAGTAAAGATTTCTCGGTCTTTTTATAAACGGTGGCTTCTCTTTGCTTCCCACTTATAGTAAACGTTTTCTTCTCAATACCGAACCATTTGTTCTTTACAAACTCTTGGTCAAGGAGTGTAAGCATTTTACCATCAAAAGGACCTGCTGCGAATTTTTTATAATTAGTTTGTAATGCCATGCCACCCGCTTGTTCTGATAAGTAAAGCAGCTTCATCAATTTGGTGTGTCCAAATGTAGATTCCTCACACAGCTCGTAAATGATATGCGAAGCCAACATCAGCTTTCTCAAAAAAGCTTGTTGCTTATTCAGTTCAGGTTTAGCGAGTTTTGTTTCAGGTGCTAAAGCAATAACTTTAGCATCTGATTTCTTGCTCACCAACTCTCCTTTAAATGCTTGCTGACTTAGTGAACCATACAAATTCTCCAACTCCTGCAAACTGTTTTTGTATTGCTCTTTTAATGCTTCGGTTTTTTCTA
>CAZXBG010000274.1:0-2738 GCA_964638865.1 uncultured Chitinophagales bacterium
GGAAGGATGATACGCATACTTTCTTTTGAAGCAAATGCACCACCGGGATATATTTTGCAAAAAATAAAGTTACTTAAAAGCAATCCAAATTAAAATTGATTGCTGCAAACGCGAACAGCTAAACTATTGCCCCTGCAATAAAAAAACAGCACTTATCTCCTTAAAAAACAAAATAAATACACACGAAAAATATTTTTTTATGCCTAGGAAAACAACTTGGATAAAAAATAAGTATTATCTCTTGCAATAGTGGTTACAGTATACTACATCAAAACTATTCAAACCCCATACATCCCTTTTTTTTACACGCGGGGCTACCGAAACTTCTTTCAACACAAGATTAAATCGAACCTTCGTGAGACACGAAGCTGCGTTTAATCCTTATATGTTATGCGTTGTTTTTCTATTCATAATATTCAATGAGTCGAATTGTCATTTTCTTAATTGTTCCATCTGTAATATTTATTTGGGTCGTAATTGTCGGGTTATTATTTTTGTCTAACTCACTATGTTTATATAATACAAAGTAGTTTTTGTTCTCGGTCATATTTGTAAATTCAGCTTTAATAAGTTGTCCGTTTGTGTCAAAGATGTCTGAATATTTTTCATAAAAATCAACTTTCCCATTTTCGTAACTTTTGTATTCGCCTTTGTTGTCCCGAAAGTCTTTGTTTAGCCAAGATGTTGATTGAAATGTCTTAGTTCCATTTGTGTCAGTTGTGATGGTAGTATAGGTATATTGGTTAGTCCATGTAATGTTATACAATTCAGTCAAAACACCATGATAGTTAAAATATTTTCCAGATACTTTTTTACCATTCTTAAATTCGTAGGTCAATATATTTGTAACAAGGCTGTCATGCACAAATAAACTTGTCTTAGATGTGTCGAGAAAACCTTGCTCATTAAAATGCCAAACAGTCGTATAGTAAAACTTTTCAAAAGAAGTAGGCATCCACTGTCCATTTGAAAACATAACATCTTTATAGTGCATTGTCGTTATGGTTTTAACTTTCCCTTTTAGTCCATACTCCTTTAAGTCGGTGTGCTGACCAAGAGCAGTAATTGTCAATGCGAATATGAAATAAATTGTCGTTGTAAATTTTGTTGCCATAGTGTTTTTAAAATAACGCATAACGGTTTTTAACTAAGCGAGGTGCGGAAATTAAAAGCACAAAACTGTCTTAACCGAAAAACTTTATTAAATGTACTGAACTTAATCGCAAATGCAAAAAATGTTGCGTGGAGCACACCTTTAAAAATGCATTTGCAACTTGCAGGAACTCCGCATCTTGCTTAGGTAATGTTATGCGTTCGTACTTCATTTAGTTATTTAATTTTAGATATTTCAGTCTTTGCGCCACCATTTATAAAAAAGGTCTTGGTTACTTTATTTGCTTTGTTAATTTGAAATTCAATTTGTCTGTCGGAATTGTCTGCGAAAAAGAACTTAGTTAATGATTCAGGCTTTAATTCTACGTCACTTCTGTCTGGGCGATAGCAATACAGTATATTGTCTTTCTTTATTATTTGAAATGAAAATGCACCATCATAAGTTCCAATGTATCTATCCAAAATTTTTGTGTCAACTAAAATTTCTTTATGAATATATGGGATTTCAATTGGAACATCAAACATAATATCAGATAGTCCGTCAGCTAATCCCGTTACGTTAGATTCGTTGTTTGATAGAACAGCAATAAAGATGTCTTCTGTCGGGAAATAAACCATAGCAGATTTAAAGCCAGGAATTTCTCCGTCATGCCATAAACGTAAATGATTTTTAAAATTGCCTACATTAAGACCAAAACCATACTGACCAATGTATTCAGTGGTCATTTTTTTTGTTGAGGCGGCAGATAATATTTGATTACTCATCAAAGCCTTATTCCATTTATAAAGGTCTTCAATTGTTGAATAAATTGCTCCAGCGCTGAACGGTGCTTCCATAGCAATATGAGGCGCATTCGCAAAACCATAGGGAGTTTTATTATACCCTCTTGCGCGATATTGTAATATGGAATCTAATCTGTCGTATCCAGTATTTTTTAAACCAACCTTATTTATGATGTTGCTTTCTAAATAGTCGCCATATTTTTGACCACTTACTTTTTCAATAATAAAACCTAATAGAAAGTAACCTGAATTGCTATAATGGAAATTCGTTCCAGGAGAAAACTCATAAGGTGCATTTTTGAATAAACTAATCATTGAATCAGGGGCAAGAGGAATTTGTTCCGCATAAGCCCAAAACTCAGGGAGCTGTGTATAATCTCTTATACCTGAAGTATGATTTAATAACATTTGAATTGTTACACTGTCTCCTTTGGGATAGCTTGGCATGTATTTGCTAAGTTTATCTTCAATTTTCAGTTTCCCTTGTTCTTCCAAGAGCAATATGCATGTAGCAGTAAACTGCTTTGTAATTGATCCTATTCTAAATTTTGTCTCTATTGTGTTGTCAATATTCCATTCTCTGTCGGCTTTCCCAAAAGCTTTTTCATAAATTGTCTTGTTCTTATTCACAACAATAACAGTTCCGCTAAATTGATTAACAGTCGATTGAGCCTCCATAAATTTGTCTAGAAGGTCAGAATAATTTGTCTGCGCATTAACTGCGATTGGAATTAAAAGAAAAATGATAAGTCGTCTCATTATTTAGAGGTGTTTTTAGTATGACGCATAACGGCAGTCCGTCTAAAAACTCCGTTATTTTTGCCAAATGTATAAAAAAACGA
>CAZXBG010000275.1:0-2724 GCA_964638865.1 uncultured Chitinophagales bacterium
ATGAGTAATGAGTAATGAGTAATGAGTGATGAGTGATGAGTAATGAGTGATGAGTGATGAGTGATGAGTAATGAGTGATGAGTAATGAGTAATGAGGTTCAATTAACGTTTTAATTAAAATTTCAGTGCTACAATATCAAATTATTATTTAGCATTTTTATAGGGAATTGTTTGTGTTCCATTCTATTGTTTTTTGTAATAACAAGTGATCAACAATAACAAGCGCCGCCATTGCTTCTACAATTGGCACTGCTCGCGGCAATACACAAGGGTCGTGGCGACCCTTCCCTTCTACAATGGCTTTATCTCCGGCATTATTTACACTTTCCTGCGGGCGTAAAATTGTTGCAACGGGTTTAAATGCCACGTTAAAATAAATATCCATCCCATTGCTTATTCCGCCCTGAATTCCACCCGAATGATTTGTTTTTGTGATGATCTTTTTGTTTTTTTCATCATAATCAAAAATATCATTGTGTTCGGAACCTTTCATTGAAGTGCCTGAAAATCCGGAACCATATTCAAATCCTTTTACGGCATTAATACTCAACATTGCTTTACCTAATGTAGCGTGTAATTTATCGAAAACTGGATCACCAATTCCCGAAGGACAATTTTTAATAACACAACTGATGGTACCACCAATGGTATCTCCCTGTTTTTTAATTTCTGCTATGAGATCTATCATTTGTTGTGCGATAATTTCATCGGGACAACGAATGATATTATTTTCTGTTTTCGAAAGATCCAATTCCGAATAATGTTTATTCAGTTTAATTTCTCCAACCGAATTAACATAAGCCTGCACAGAAATATCATTTTTAATTAATATCTGTTTCGCAATACTTCCCGCAATAACGCGCGCTGCTGTTTCCCGGGCACTGCTTCTTCCTCCTCCCCTGTGATCGCGAAAACCATATTTTTCATCGTAAGTAAAATCAGCGTGGCTAGGGCGATAATTATCTACCAGATGCGTATAATCCTTCGATTTTTGATCTTCATTTCTGATGATGATGCCTATTGGAGTGCCGGTGGTAATTCCGTTGAAAACACCACTCAAAATTTCAAAAGCATCTCCTTCCTGACGTTGTGTGGTAATTTTCGACTGGCCCGGTTTGCGACGAGCCATTTCATTTTGCATAAAATTCAGGTCGAGTTTTAATCCGGGAGGACAGCCGTCAATTACAACACCAAGCGCAATTCCGTGCGACTCACCAAATGTTGTGATCCGAAAGATATTGCCAAAACTATTACCTGCCATAGGTGCGAAAATAAGGAGAATCTGCTGCATTTTAGGTTTAGCAGTATTTCATGCATATTTGCAGCCGCTCGTATGGCATCTATTCTATTTCAAAATATTAAAACCCTCTGGCAAACCGATAATGGAACGCGGAATCTTGTATCGGGTAACGATATGAAAACAATTCCGCACATTAATAATGCCTGGTTGCTGATCGAAAATGGATTTATTAAAAGTTTTGGGGAGATGAATTCCTCTCCGGAAAATGCTGATTCTATTATTAATGCCGAAGGAAAAATGATATTGCCTGCATATTGCGACAGTCACACGCATTTAGTTTTTGCAGCAAACCGCGAAGAAGAATTTGCAATGCGGATACAAGGAAAAACTTATGCTGAAATTGCCGATGCCGGTGGAGGGATATTAAATTCGGCGAAAAAATTACAGGTGATGGAGGAGTCGGAATTATTCGACAAAGCATGGGTGCGCCTGGAAACATTAAAAGAACTTGGTACCGGGGCAATTGAAATTAAAAGTGGGTATGGATTAACTGTTGATGCAGAATTAAAAATACTGCGAGTTATTCGGAAATTAAAAGAAAAAAGTACTGTTCTAATTCGCGCTACATTTTTGGGCGCACATGCAATTCCTTTGGAATATCAAAATAACAGAAGCGCATATATTAAACTGATTACGGAAGAAATGCTGCCCAAAATTGCAGCCGAAGGATTGGCTGATTATTGTGATGTATTTTGTGAGAAAGGATATTTTACAAACGAAGAAACAGATATTATTTTAAATGCCGCATCCAAATATCAATTAAAAGGAAAAATACATGTAAATCAATTTACAAACAGCGGCGGAATTGATATTGCAATTAAAAATAATGCTTTGAGTGTTGATCATCTGGAATATTTAAATGCGGATGAAATTCAATCGCTGAAAAATAGTGCTACTTTACCTGTAGCGTTGCCCGGATGTTCCTTTTTTATACAAATTCCCTATACGCCGGCGCGACAAATTATTGATGCGGGTTTGCCGTTAGTTCTCGCTAGTGATTTTAATCCGGGTACTGCACCGTCGGGCAATATGAGTTTTGTAGTGTCATTGGCATGCACGCAAATGAAAATGACACCGGAAGAAGCAATTAATGCATCTACCATAAATGGCGCAGCAGCAATGGAACTGCAACGCGAAACGGGAAGTATTGCGGTTGGAAAAAAAGCAAAACTCATCCTTACCAAAAAAATAAATTCACTTGCGGAAATTCCATATTCCTTTGGAAGTAATTTAATTGATCAGGTATTTATTTAATTGGAAATTAAAGTTTTTTAAATTTAGAGAGGATTGAAGGAATGGAAGGTTTATTGGCCGGGAAGGCGGGAAGACGGGAAGGGTGCGGGAAGGAATTTGGGAGGAATTTATTGGCCGGGAAGACGGGAAGGGTGCGGGAAGGGAAATATAGTGATTGTAATCACCTGGAA
>CAZXBG010000276.1:0-2685 GCA_964638865.1 uncultured Chitinophagales bacterium
GTTGTTTTAGTCTGTTCATTGCAGCCCAAAAGTCCTATTGAAATTAATATTGTCGTTACATGTTTCATTTTCATTGGTCGTCTTTTAAAATGCAATATAACTATGGAATTGAGGGTAGTTTTCATCTTTTAATATTGACCCTTTTGCCTACTTGTTCATATCTGAACAGATATATAGGTGGTCCAATAAGTATAATCGGTGTAAACATTTACATACTCATCCTTTACCGCATCGTAATAATAGGATCTTACATTTTTAATTTTAATGGTATATTTCGTATCAGGCGTCATGTTATAATTAAGACCCTGCGGTTCAAAAACAATGGTGTTTTGTCCGTAACCCTGATGATCTTCTAAAATTGCAACTCCTATCTTTCTGTTATTCTCTAATATTTCTACAGTACAACTATCAAAATTTGCATTGCTAATCGAAAATGACCATCTACCGGTATAAAAATTTACCGGCGAATAATATTCCGGCGGCCATACTACATATTTAGTATCGTAAGTATCCGTTATTTTATCATCATAATTCGCATCCTTTCCCCCTAATGCCCACAGTGCCATTGCACTGCCTGAACTTCCGTGACCGAAAACTTTTCGATAAGGATTTAATATCCAACGCCGATGTCCAACTGCCTCATTATTTCCTCCATCATCATCCAACTGTCCCATTAAAGCATCAACACCATCATATCCTAACGACAAATTTGAATTATTAGCACCCATATATCCTTCCGCAGTAAAACATTTCCATTCTTTTGGAGGATTATGGGAAAGGTCGCCGTTTGCCGCCATCATTAAAGCAGCAGCCTGGCATTTTGTATTCCATTCCTCACGCATAATACAATTATCCGGAACACCTGCAATCCTTCGGATATAATTTAATCTTTTCAGAAATTTTTCCTGATCAGCGGCGGATAATTTTCCGGGATTACAAGTTTCTGAGGAACCATTCCATTCAATTCTGTCGGTCCAAGCATCGGTACTTAAATAATTTGTCTGATAATCATACAAGACCCATTTTTTATACAAAGCATTTATTGTCGCATCTTTTGGCAGAATTTTAATTTGTTGGCGAAGTAAAACCCCTGCCTCACTGAATTTATTTTTATCTATCAGCGAAAGTATTTGTGTTACTGCTTCATTTTGTTGCAATAATTTAAAATTCTTATTCTCCGGAAAAAATACTGTCAGTTCGTACATATTCACACTTGCTTTATATACGGAATCCGCATTTTTTAATAAGGAATACAATTTAGTTTCGTAGGCAGTAATTCTTGTTTTATCGGAGGTAAGTCTTTTTATATTATATAAAATTTTTATCCCTTCCGAAAATTTATTTTGAGCGATGAGGGAATCCACCAACAAAAACATTCCTTCCTCTCCCGACTTACCATTATTTAAACAGCTGTAGATCTTTTTAAAGGTATTGCTGCCATTCAGATCACAGGAAACAGAATTTGTGTTAACCGTATTATTCATTTTTGTTTTAAGCAGAATTTCTGACAATAGGGTATCAAGCACAACCTCATTATTTTCTTTACAGGCATAAAGAGTAAAAAGTGAATCCGCTTTTAAATTTTCATTTTGTATTCGCAATGAATTATAGTATTTATAAATAATATCCCACTTCAATTTATGAAAGGGTTTGGGATCAAATAATATATTTTCGATAGTATCCAAATTCATTAAATACACATCAAATACTTTTAATTCGGTATATCCAAACATGGATGCTGATTGACTTTGGAGGAATTGAAGATAATCATTTTCCAGCGATTTATCCTTAAATAAAATCAATGCCCTGTTAAAAATGGTAAAGGCATTTGCATAATCGCGATCCTCATAAATGGAGTATGCTAATGCAGTAAATGCTTCCGATAAATAAGGCTGCGGAATATTTCCTTCTTTGTAATCCAAATAAATTTTTGCAGCAGCGTAGTTATAATATTGTGCGCCCAATTCAAATTCTTCTCTATCCATACAAATTTTCCCTTTGAGAAAATAAGATTCCGGTGTGGGTTGGATGTTCAGAATTTTATTGAGCAATTTTTCCGACTTTGCCACTTTATCATTATCATAATAATTTTGTGCGAGTTGAAATACATTAAATAAGATAGTATCTACCTGTTGCTGGTGTGCGGGAATAAACACTTCTTTTTTATCTTTTAAAATAATAAAATCGAGTGTGGTAAGAGATGCTTCCACACCTACCGGAAAATCTTCTTTAGTTTCCGGGGCTATTGCAAGATGCATGTTCGACAATGCCTTAATTAAATAAGCATCCAAATTTTTTGAGTCCTTATCAATTGTTTTTTGGGCCAGATAAAGCGATTTTTTGTAGTTGCCGCTATTATAGGCTTCTACAAATTTTTGTGCATCGCTGAGTAAGAAGCACAAAAGAAAGGCCGCTGTTAATGGTATGTGTTTCAATTAAATACAATAACGGGAAAATGAAAAAATTTAGTATATCATGATTAGGGTTTTAAAAATTGCCGGGTAGGCGCTAAGATTTAAAGCCCCCAAAGGATGATATTATTGGCACCGATAATTTATTTTCATATTTTTTCTTAGCGCCTCGCGACTTTGCGTGATACTTTTTTCCCACGAAGATTCTAGCTCACAAACGATGATATTATTGGCACCGATAATTTATTTTCCTTTTATTTCTTTGCGCCTTTGC
>CAZXBG010000277.1:0-2657 GCA_964638865.1 uncultured Chitinophagales bacterium
AGATTAAATCGAACCTTCGTGAGACACGAAGCTGCGTTTAATCCTTATATGTTATAGCCAGTGGTTTTGTCGGTAACGGGATGTTTTCTTATATAATTTGTCAGCCGTGATTAATTTGTGAAATTGTATTTAATGCCTGCGGTAAAACAGAATGAGTAAATATTATAAAATAGCTTTTGATCTTGCGCCACGACAAGGGTAGTATTTATGCGTGAAAAATCAAATGACGGTGCGAGTTGAAATGATAAGTTCTCGTTTAAACTTAAATCTAACCCCGAGCCTACATTTAAAAACCAGCGATTGGTTTCTATTTCATCAGCGATTTGATTTCTTGCTAAAAACATTCCTCCCGCTATTGAAAGAAATAAAGCAAAGTTTTCCTGCTTTACAAACGCATACCCAATATGAGGATAGAATTTAAAGTGCGTGGGTTGTGGGTTATTTGCTTCATTAAAGATCGTTGGCTGTAATATGTTTGCTTCAGTTATAAGCTCATTTAAAAAATAATGCTGCGTTGAAAATCCCAAGCCGAAACAAAACCTATTAATGTTATACAGTGCAATAATATTGGCGGTAACGGTGGGTGAAGTGCCATGTGTATATACTGTAAAACTGGTATCAGAATTTCCAAAAGGGTCATAATATGGGATAGTAAGCGGTCTTATGATCCAGCTTGCATTGCCCTGACCCAATGAAAAGGATAGTTGGAAAATATTCTGCGCAGATAAATGCAGCCAGTTAATCATTATTATAATTGATACGAGTGTTGCTTTCAATACATTCTGATTTCTAAAGTGATAATAATTAGAATACAATTTCTCTTATTTCATTTCCTTGTGCATCCAATAAAAAGACTTTTGATGATAAGTATAAATGTTTAGAATCATAAGGCTCATAGTAAATTTTTAAAACAAGAATATTTTCGCCATTGGGTGAAATGCTAATTGACGAAAAGTGCTGCGAATCACAGGTAGTAGCTATAACTTCTGTTATATTTGTTTCAATATTTGTTTTGCTCAACGATAGAGGGGTTGCCCATAAAATATATTTTGAATCAGGATAAAAATCAATCCAAAGTATTTGTTCATTTTGGAGGTTGCCATTATCATTTATTATCAGATTCTTAACTTCCCATGTTTCTGTATCTAATAATTTTATGTTTAAATTGGTATTATCACGGTGGGCTATATATTTTCCATCCGGTGACCATGCGGGAATAGTTATGAAAACATCATCTGGTAATATATGAATTGTATTACCATTTTTATCAGCTATTATTGGGATATAAATTCCTGAAATTGCTGTTGTGCTATAGATGAACTGTTCACCATCAGGTGACCATGCATAATGAAAATTTTCTCCGGCATTCGTTAGTTGAGTAAGGCTGTCCCCAGTTATTTTCATTTTCCATATCTGAAAGTCCGGGCGGGTAAACAACAACCAGCCTGTTGATGAAATTTCCGGAAACGATATCAGATCAGGATTCGCCCATATAGAAAAAAAATCACCTGTAAGTAAATTGTATCTTCCAAGGCTTTCAACATAAGACGATAGATACCCACTATAAAAGGATATTATTTCATTGACGTTGGATGGATTATAAATTGCTAACGACATCCCAGTGTCCGAGCCAACTACAGGTAATTCCGGAAAATAAGTGCCATTCGGATCATAATCCATAGTTGCAATTACTTCATCTAAGGTTGGGCAGTCAGAAAGAGGAATTACAATTTCAGGATCCTTGTGGCAACTTATTGTTGCCACAAGGAAAATAATTACAAATACTCTCATAATTTTATGAATATTGATGATCGTGAACAGTTATTTCCTGCTAATCGAAGCAAATAGATTCCTTCCGGTAAATCAGAAATATCAATAGTAAATCTATTTTCATCAATGAAATTAAATCCGATGATTGATTTAATTAATTTTCCGTCGGCTGTAAATATTTCACATTGATCATTAGTAGTTACAGCAGCAGAGTAAACCGTGAGCTGCTCACTGGCAGGATTTGGATATAGCATTAAAGAATTTTCCTTACCTGAGACTACTTCTATTTCTGTAGCAAGCGGATCGAAAATATGCAAGCTATAATTTAACAAAATCTGATCGGGGTTTTCGGGAATCCAGACATCCGGGATATCAAAGCCGAGATAGCTATGGGTTACCTTATACAACCGGGTTCTGATTTGTGCTGTAGTAGCATTGATTAAAACTTCAACAGAGCCGATCGGCTGCGGAATTGCAATTGAATAGTCTGTACTCGGCGCTGCGAATATATATCCCTCTGTAGTGCTGTTTCTTACCCAGCCATCTAATAGAGTTGCGGATGCAGGAATGGAGTGAGTAAATGTATAAGTAACATCAACAACATTTCCTAAAAAGGGGCCTAATAAACCCGCAGTATAGTCGGTGACATATATACTTTGAAAAGTAGCAATTGGGTCTTCTGTATATGTGCCGGTAGTTCCCGAGTAATGCAAAACCTGATATTGAGGAAGAACTAATTCTTCAAGAGTTTCTGCTGCATCAATTTTTCCAAACCCAACTAAATTGGCAGCTTGACTACCAACATTCCATGCATTATTTTGCAGTATATTTTCGATGTCTTCCGGTGCTAATGTATTGCCATATAAACTGAGCATTAACGCTACAAC
>CAZXBG010000278.1:0-2632 GCA_964638865.1 uncultured Chitinophagales bacterium
GAATATGCAAAAAATGTTGTTGATTGTTTAAAACAGTGGGCACTTGCAGTAGGCATCTGCATTCTCCAAAGCCGTTGTTGTGCATTTCCACCAACGTTTGGAAGCTACCCGAAGGGCGGGACTTTTACCACAAAACTTGATTTGAAAAACTAAACTTTCATTCACCACAAAACTGTCTGTGAAACGCGAAACCTCTCCTTTTGGTTGCTGTTAGGCGTTCTCGTGCTTCCTTGTCATAGGTAGGTCTTTAAGAATTTGATAGCATTATTTTTGTCTTTAAATGATGCTTCTATTCTGTCTGCTGTGTTATACTTAATTATAATTTCATATTTTATAAGAAGTTGCTTTGGCTTTTCTTCCGAATACTTATTAATGAAGTCAATAGCTTCGGTAATATTTGTAGAACTTGATTCTTGTCCATGAAGTGGAAGAATTATAACTCGTTCAATGAATCTTGAAACAGACTCGGAAAGTGAGATAAAAAATTCATTTACATTTTTCTTATTTAATTTCAAAAGCTCTTTTGCTAAATCTACTTTATTCGGAAGTTTACTCCAACTGTCAATCTTTTCTCTAAACTCTCTTTCCGGAGTCCCTTCGTCAGATGCCGCATTAATACCAAACTTGTGAAATGCTTTTACAACTGTTTCATACGGGAAATATAAAACACCGAAGCCAAGTGATTTGAGTTGATTCAATGAGCCGCCTGTAAATTCTCCTGCTAACACAACACCGACAAACGGTGATGAGTTTTTATATTTTTCAGTTAACGGAATTATTGCCCCTTGAATTTCTTGCGCTTTGTTTCTTGAATGCTTAGTGTAACGTCTCCATGCACATTCAATAAAAGAAACAGGAACTCCAGTTTTATTTTTTGTGCCATTTCTTTCCAGCACAAAATCTAAATCGTGCTTGTTGCCTTTTCCGTCTGTCCAAGAAACTTTTTTACCAGACCTTGCTTTTCTTTCACCTTTCTTGTCTAAAAAAAGTTTATTCTTTTTTGCGAACTTTTGAAGATGTGGCTCTATGGCTAATTCTAAAAGGTCGCCTATTATTTGTCCAAATTTATGTGATAATGATTCTGCCATATTTATCCTTTAATCCATAATCTTCCTTCGTGTAAAGGAACAGTATGTTTTCTGTTTTTCCATTTAGTGTTTCGGTCTCTTAATTTCTCAAAGGAATAACTTTTAAATCCTGCTGAAACTGCTAATTCTCCTAACCATTTGTCAACTGGGACATAAATTCCATAAGGAGCTGAGTCACCAATTACGAAGCACATTAAACATCCATCACTTGTCGTTCTACGAAGTGAATGAAACACATCTGCAAGGTCGTTAAAGTAAGCCGCTATCATTAAGTGGTAATTTTTCTTGCCACCATGTTTTAGCCTTTCTTCTTTTAGTTTTAAATACACTTCAATAAGTTCCGAATGAATTGAAGATAATTTTTCATTAGATAAAATTTCATCTATTTCACTCCCTAGCTTAGAAACATGCTGTGTGCAAGCCCTAATAAGGTTTTTTCTTACGTGCTCTTGTAAATCTGCCCACCCAGTAATGTCACCCCAAAATGTCATTTCCAAACGTGTAGCATCTGCATAATCATAATTATTTGCATAGGGAGGAGAGGTTATAACTAAATTGCCCCATCCTTCTGGTATTGATTTTATATTCCTTGCATCTTCGTTAATAATTATAGAATCAACAACATTCATATTTCTCCCTTGTAAACGTTTCATGTCCAAATACATGTCATTCGCTTTTTTTTCAAATGCAACAAATGGGTCAATTACTTTAGATTTAGTTTTATTCGGTTGGATGTATTGCCATTGTGCTGTACCAACGGGAGAAGTTGACCTTAAAATAGAAGTAAGAATAAACCAATTAAAGTCTTTTATTTCTTGGTCTTGTTTTATTTCTAGCCATGTTTGCTTTAGAGCCTCTAACTTTTGAATTATTTCTAAAGGAAAACAACTCATAATTAATTTAGGGTATTCTGTTTTTGTGATTTCTTTTGCTTTAGCTTTATTCAAAAATGATAATGCCCCATCCTTGAACTTGTTACATGGATAATTCCAAGCCAGTTTTGCTTTTGCAATTTTATAAATGTAAGGATGTGCTTCGATTCCAATTGATTCAACACCTTCAAATTCACTTTCTAGTAAAACAGTTCCTGAACCAGCAAATGGGTCGATTATTCTTGTTCTACCTTTTTCTTTTTCTTGTCGGATGAGTTGATTTGCCCAAACCGCAGAGAAGCCAGCAGTATATCTATACCACTTATGTATAGGTAAACTCATATTGTCCGCAAAAGTCGCGGAGTAGTTTTGCTCTATTTTTAAGTCCTCGGGAAAGAGGTCTAATTCTATATTTTTAACAGCGTATCTCATGTGTCAAATGTAGGCAAAAAGTCAATATTAATAGCTTGAAACTCTCACCATGTTGTCAACGGTCAGTTTATCAAATTGTGGTCTTTTAGCATTACGCCCAACTACATGTCATTAAAGTCAAAAGGCATTGTTCAAATGCTTGCACAACCTTCAGTCAATAAAATCCAAATACCCGAAACCTGATATTCCTTCCCTCCTATTTCATAAAAACATTCCCCGGCCAAACAGCATTCTCTCCTA
>CAZXBG010000279.1:0-2613 GCA_964638865.1 uncultured Chitinophagales bacterium
TAAAATATTACTTTTGGGCGGTAGTTTACTGCTTTACATAGGAGGTGCTGTTACCGGCTGGGCTTCTATCTTTCCGAAGATGTGTCGTTTCAGTTTTGTAGTCCGTTGTCATAGTTGCACTTCAATTAAATTAAGAGTGTCTTGAATTAAGTTGTCTAACTCTGCGGCTGTAATTGAGTTTGGATTTATTGATAGCGTAGCAAAGTTTGGCATTGGGTCACCATGATGTTGCTTCCACGAAACACTATTGATTAAATGAAGGTTTGCAATTATTGTTGCTTTGTTTGTGTTGTCCCTAAAAATGACACCTGCTGCATCAAGGAATAAAATCAAATTGCCAAAAGTTTTATGCCTTGTCATAGAACGAATTTCTTTATAAAACTTAAATCGCAAATGTGATTCTAACACATTCCTTAGCCAACCTAAAATAGTATCCTTAATTGCATGATTGGGATTTGTTCGGAAAGTCTCCAAATATTCAATCTGCTTGAAGTAATCATTCTTTACTAATTCGTCTAAGTCGCACACTTCAATCACAGAAGCTTTAGCAACAAAGTTTTCTGTTATTCTTAAAGATTTTTTGTCGGAAGCAGCAATGTCTTTGCCTATTTCGTGTAGGAAATATTCATTGTGGCTCAGAACAACAACTTGTTTCATCTGCTGTAACAAAGCTCTGATAAGTCCAATTGTGTATGTCCTTCTGTTGGTATCTAAACTTGATAGTGGGTCGTCAAAAATTAAAATTTTGTCTTGACGGTTTGGGTCTATGTCAAGTTTGGATAAAAAGAATGCTAAAGCGATTGTGCTTTTATCTCCCTCACTCAAACATTCCTTTGCATTAAATGGTTGATTGGGAACAAATGAAATATCCTTTCCGTCAATTGTCAGTTTGTAAGCGATTTTGCTTTGCGTGGCTCTGCCTTGAGGAGCAACATGAACAACATCGTCAATTCTAAAAAGTGTCTTGAAAACATTACCCAAATAATGGTTGATACGTGTTTGATAGCTACTGAAAAAAGTTGCTGCTGCCGTTTGCTGTTGTTGCGATAAACCTGTGTATGCTGTTTCTAAACCTCTAAGTGTTTGTTTCTCGGTAGACAGTTGAGTGCAAAGCGTAACTATAGGAGTTTCAAATCTCTTTTTAATTCTTTTTAGTCTATCAACTGCAAGCTGTGCATTTGCAACAGTCTGAATTCCTGCACGAAAAGTTGTAATTGCATTATTGTAGGCTGTAACGCTTTGATTGTAGTTGTCAATGTTTGTATTAATAGTCTGCTCAGAAGACTGAAAAACAGTAGCGGTGGAGGTAGCCACCGCTACTGTTGGGTTTTGTGTTTTTTGTTGAAGTGAAGCAATCAAACTTTGAAACTCTGCTCTTAAAACAGCTTCGTCTGCAATAATGTTAAAGATTGGTGGCTGAACAGTATTTGGCAAGTGTGTAGCCCATGAAGTTATTCTTCCTGTGTTTGTCTGATTGATATTGTTTATCGCTTGTATAGCTGCGTCTAAATTGAAGTTTTGAAGCGATGTAGAATGTGATTGAAGTCGCAGAACTAAAGCGTTAAACTCAGCATTAAATTTACTAATATAGGCATTCAGAATTTCAACATTGCCATCAATAGTCTGTTTGCAAAATGGGCAAGAAATGGCAAGCTCATTTGCTGCTTGTTTACTCTCCACATATGCAAATCCTCTTTGTAGCCAATTTTCAGGTCCGTCAAGTCCGTTGTCTGTCAAATCTTGACAATGATTTGAAAACAAGGTTTCCAAAGCTGCATTTTGAATTGCTTGTGATGTTGTCTGTAAGTCTGTGATAAGAGATGTGTATTCTATACCCGAAATTATTCGGGTGATAGGAGTAAGTAGTTGTAATGTTTGAATTATTGTGTTTGCATTTGCACTCGCTAATGCGGCTTCTGCTGTCGTAATTTGTTGGTCAATACCGTTGGCTTGCGTTGAAGGAATAGCAAGAAAAGTAGTGATTAAGTCAGCGGTCAAATTGTTTCCCACTTGCTGAATTAACTGTTGCTCAATGTTTGTTTGATTTTGTCTTGATGTTGCTTTGGCTGCCTTGTTTTGTTCAATTTGGTTTTGAATGGCAATCCCTTGTGCACCGATTACAAATTGATGAAGTTGCTTTTTATGCTCATCGTTAAAGTCAAAACCCGAATAAATATTGTCGTTGACAAAATGAATGTCAAAAATCTCAATGTCAGGAAATGGAGTTGTCCAGCCTGTTGCTCCGAAAGTGTGAAATATATTTGGTGTTCCTGTTTGAGTTATTTGTGCTGCTTGAGGTGCAGTATGATTTGTGGAAATTCTGCTTCTAACAATTTCTGGTTTGTTGGTTGTCAAGGAACGAAAAACGGAAGTCAGTGTAGTTTTACCACCGCCATTGTCACCATAGATTAATGTTAACTTATGAAAATTAACCTGTCCAGCAGAATTGTAGTTACGGAATTTGCCAATGGAAGTAAGTTGTTCAACTTTATTTATCATACTTAAAAAGTGGTCTTGTCAAATGTTTATTTTTATGCAGTCAGTTTCAAGTTAGCACAGTCGTCATAGCCTTATGACTAACGTTTTTCTAACTCGTTGATTTACAATTGCAAG
>CAZXBG010000280.1:0-2611 GCA_964638865.1 uncultured Chitinophagales bacterium
TCGAAAGGCTTAATAATATGTAGAATGTTCCTGTAAACCATTGGTTATAACGGTTAGAAGCTTTGCGAAGTGGCGGCAACTAAACGATATAGTTCATGGATACGATAAATTTATATTAATAGATTATTTTCATGGTTACTTTTAACCCGCCATTTTGCAAAGCTTTTGTTATAACCAGTGGTTCTACCTGTTCACTCGATGAAAATCTTTTTATCATAGCGTTTCCCACAGTTCAACAGTGTCACTAAATACATGCCTGCAGGATTATTACCCATATTAATTAATTCATTTTTGCTATGCAAAAGTTTTCTTACAACTTCTTGTCCTTTCAAATCACAAATGATTACTTCTGTATTTTTAAAAGTTTCGGTAAGGATATAAATATCCCTACCGAAACTATAAACTGTAGCTTCAATTGTATTTTCAATACTATTAATACCAATATAATGCACAGTGTCTCCTGCAACAATTGGGTTATCAGGTTCCGACTCGTATGCATAATCTTTAATAACTAAAGTGTGGCCTTCATCCTTTACGTCGCAGCGTATCCAACCATAATATGTATTTTCATCAATATCTTTGAATCGAACTCCTAAATAATGGTCGAGTTTTTCTGGATACCAATTGCCACCATAATAAGTAAAGCCAAATGATTCAGTTGAATACGCCATGGTTTGGCTATGCCAACCAATAAAATTTAACGAAGAATTGATTAATAAATTAATCTCTAATGCATATGGTAAGGCTTTATAGCCGACAGAAAATGTTGTGCCATAAGCAAAAAGAGATCCTGCTAAACTATTGCCGGTCAAATCAATGCCATCTGTAAAAACGCGAAGCTTATAATTGTGATGCTCTGGAATATAATATATTCCCCCAGAAGTATAATACCCGCCATAAGAAGCATACCTTACATAAAAGTGAAAATCAGCAGCTAAATCATTGTTTAAATCTACATAAAATGACGAGGAGCCATCAGTCAATTCAACATCAGGTTCGACATTTGTATAAACTACTTCACAAACCGCATCGCTTGATTTAAGCATTATAAAAACAACAGACAATTTGGAGTATTGCAGTAAATATTTTGTGGCATTGCCAGACAGCTTGGATTTTTTCATAGTTTAATTTTTAATTAACATTTCAGTTTTATTGAAACCTGCTGATGTTCTAAAATTGACAGCATAACAACCTTTAGCAAGATTGGATATATCCACTCTTTGCAAATCTTGAACAATTTGGAACCCACAAAGTGTGCTGTCAAGAGCATAAATACTAACATTTACTTCTTGATTTAATTCAAGCAGGTTATTTGAGTTAATTGTAAAGTAATCTGTTGTTGGGTTAGGATAAATTAAAATATGGTCATCCTTGATTAATTCGGAAAGACGTTCATAAAAAGGTAAAATGGGCAATTTAATATAGCCGAATGAATAACCTGGCACCGTAATACAATTAGTTGAAAGCACAGCGGGACCGCATCGATCTGGCCGGGCATCAATAACATTGATGTCAGTCAAATCAATTGGATACGAAACAAATGAAAGGGGGGCAGTCCAGTCACAAGAGTTCGGGATGCCCGGGTTACTGTAGCAGGTATTAAAACGATAATCATATAAAGGACATCTACCGGCGGTGGAATATGGAAATTCCGCATCAATTCCTTCTATATACGGTGTGCCAAATTCAACACCCAGGGCATCAATATAAAAACCAAGTAATACTGCAGGTTCTAGTTTAAAATTAAGATCGGTTCCCCATGCATTTGAATAGAATATGTACAGGTTTTCTTTGGCAGGATCAATAAAAACTGTTGGTTGTAAATTGTTTTGGATCCCAGGCGAAGGCTTTGGCATTTTAAATGTACTTTTCAACAATTGTAAATTATTTTTGTAAATAACTCCAATCAATTCAGTTGCGAAATAGGGCGTATGTTTTACATAATAATGTCTTATTAGCCCATCAGATTCGGTTAAACTTTCAGGTATTGCACCAGCATCAAACAAGGCATCATCACATAATTTGGATGCCGTCATCCAGTCCTCGGGATTGTTATAATAATAAACCAGTTCTTCATCTTGGCAGAAATTGACTAATTCTGTATTGCCACCACCACCAAAACTATGAAAGGTTGCAATCGGCATAAATGGACTCCAAAAATCGCCATCAAAATTTATTTTGATATTTTTTAAATTGAAATCGAATGTAAACAAACCTTGCAAAAATGTATTTTCGAAAGCGGTCATTCTATACTCATTTGAATCTGAATAATTTCCTGCATCCTTATAATTCCACTCAGTCATCCAAATTTCTTTATCACCGTAATCCCCATCTGCTGCAAATCCCAGGTCCTGACCCCATCTGTATAAGGATTCTTCATAGCCGGTTTTAAATAGTGTAAGAAATTTATTTGTCATTAAATCAAATGAAGGTTTCAATCTTACATCATAATTAGTGAAATCCCACAATCCGCCTATTGGGGTTGCGCAGCTATAAATTTGTTGTATATAATCTCCTGATAAAATCTCAGTTTGAAAATTACTTGTACCATAATAAGGATGAATAATAACAGCATCAAAGGCAGGGACACTGATTGGACTTCCCGAAACCG
>CAZXBG010000281.1:0-2564 GCA_964638865.1 uncultured Chitinophagales bacterium
CCTTGGAATAGAGGATTGTCCCCAACTTTTAATATTGACCCTATTAAGTTGCTGTTTTAGCCAAGGTTTTATTTTTATTAAAAACATGGTTTGAAAGACAAAACTTCCAATATGCCATAAACTGAGCCTGGAAAATGAAACTCAATTTATGAATTGGTGCAATGATGACAAGGCTTTATAACTTAATAAATTTAACCAATTTCGATTTATTATCCGCCAACTTTATTAAGTAGCAACCACCGGTAAGTCCCGATACATTAATTTGATCTGAAGTAGTTTCTATTTTTCCGGCTAAAACAATTTGTCCATAGATATTAAATATGACATATTCTCCGATTGAAGAATTTTGTGCAGATCGAATTGTTAAACTATTTTCTGCAGGGTTTGGATAAACAAAAATATCAGGAACAATTTGTTGATTTTCCTGCACCTCATCGCTTACAGTGGTATTTACAATTTTCCATACATTATTAGAAACAATTCCGCACATATACCAAAGTGCATTGCCAAACACTGTTGTAGATTGTGCGTGCCGTGTACCTGCCGGCCAATTACCGGTAGTACTTTTTAATTCAAACCAGCTTATACCATCTTCCGAATACCAAACATCACCCATTTCTACTGCGGTAGCCATGCCTCCAATCAACCACATTTTATTATCAAACCAGGCAACAGTGTGCCAATATCTTCCGGCCCAGGGAGCCGATTCATTTACCAATGTCCAGGTAATTCCATCTGCAGTTTTCCATACCTCATTGTAGGTTCTCCTGTCCCCTTCATTTGATCCGCCGAGCATCCAAAGCTGACCGGAACCGTCTACACAGGAATTTATTTGCATTCCTCTGCCAAGCCAAGGGGCATTTGGTAATTGGGTCCAATTTGCGCCATCCGCACTTTTCCATACCTCATTAGAATGAATACTACTGCAAAGTTCACCTCCAAACAAAAACAAGGAATTATTTAGATATGCATAATTGGCATTGTTTCGTTTTGCATATCCCGGAATAGTATCTTCCATCTGTATCCAATTAATTCCATCGGCACTTTGCCAGGAGTCGGTTAAACAACCGGATTGTGGATCACCACCAATCACCCACATTAAACTATCATTATTAAGCCAAGCCGAACAATGTCTTGCGGGCCAGGGAGCGGAGGTTTCAAAATTCCAGGTTGCCCCATCACTTGAACTCCATACTTCACTATGTGTATTTAGGGGCGGATGAAATGGCGGATCCCAACCACCCAGCAACCACATTTTGTTCTTAAATGAAAGCAACCCCGCTCCATCTTTAGCATTAAAAGGCAATGAGTCTGCAACTTCCACCCAATCATACTCACTTATGCTAAAAGTTCCTGAACTAATATTTATTGTTGTGTCCAGATAGTCGGCAACCCGAACTTCCAATAATGTTTCTGGAGGGTAAGTTGCAAGGTTCATATAAAATGCATTTTCATATGCCATTTTTGAATGTGGTGTCCAAACCTCCCAGGAACCATTATTAATTCTAAAATCAACATTAATGGAATCGCCTATTTGTGTTGCATCGTATTCCCAATAAATTAAAGGTTGTGAGCCTTGAACATAAACATCGGTTGGTTTTGGTGAAATAAAATGAAATGGACTCTTTTCAAACCAAAGCAGGTCCACCTCTTGCTGAATCATAGCCTTATTATACAATCGGAGGTCATCAATTATTCCTTTAAATTTATAAGGTGAGGAACTAAATACCATATTTGTTACATCGCCTAATGTTCCAATAAAAAGATTGTCAACACTGAAAATATAGAGCGCGTGATTTCTATAAATTTTAAACGTGTCGGCTACGCGGGTAATTAAAAAATGGCTCCATTCGCCTTTCGTAAAATAACCGGGAGCTCCTTCGCCAAGGGCGTTTGGATTATTGCCCGAACCATTCCAATAAACAAAGGTTTGATACCAGCTTTGTTTTAAATATTCGAGGTAATAAGCACTATGACTATTTAATTGAATTTCAAAATTATCTGTAGTATCAGATGAAGTTTGTTTTGATGAAAATAAATTCATCACATTTGGGGAATTGGTTTTATACCAAAACGAAATTGTAAAATCACCTTCAATTGGTGCAAACTCAGCAATTGGCAGCACCAGCGAATCATTAATTCCATTAAAGGAAAATGCACTATTTGGCTCACCAAACCTGTCGGCGGTGAAAGTGCCACTGCCCATGGTTATGTTATTATCATTGCCGGAGAAATCTAACAAGGAGCCGTTAAAATTGTAATAGCCTTTAAGACTATCCATGGGAACCTGCGCAGTAATATTAATTGCGATCTGAAGGAGAAATATAAATGGCACTACTTTCATAGGATAAATTTTATTTAATATTCCATAAACTGCAGCGTTTGGAAAAACTATTCCCGTTTGTTGCACTTCCGGAATTAAAAAGCACATAAAAATAATAAAATAACATTAAACGATGGAGTTGATAGGAAGTATATTGAAATTTTTGCAAAACAGGCAGGTATCAAATGATTGAATATTTATTTAAAAAATACCACAACACGAGAATTTGGGGGTAAGTTAT
>CAZXBG010000282.1:0-2538 GCA_964638865.1 uncultured Chitinophagales bacterium
TCCCAAAGGGATGATGATGGTGGGGAGGAGATGGAGTGGTGGGAGTGAATACCGTTACGGCTTTAACGGTAAGGAACAAGATCCTGAAACCTATGGTGACGGAAATATTTATGACTATGGATTTAGGGTTTATGATCCGAGACTCGGAAGATTTTTTAGTGTTGATCCTCTTACAAAATCATACGCATGGTATACGCCATATCAATTTGCAGGAAACACTCCCATTCAAGCAATTGACATTGATGGTTTGGAAGAATTTATTATCCACTATGAAACGTTCGAAAATTCAAAAGGCGATGCAAAACTTTATAAAGTTAATCATAGATATTTAACTCAAGCTGAACGCGGTAACCACAACCCGTCAACATTTATGATTGACAATGCCACCTCAGCAAGCAGCATCATTACAACTAAATATGATAAGAAATACCTAGAACGTAATTCAAAAACATATGCAGTTGGAACAAATTACTTAGAGAACGAAGCATATTATCGTACAATAAGTCAATTTAGGAAGGATGGTGGTTATTTGGGACAATCAGTAACGCAATTTGGTTCCGACATTTTACAATTAAATACAACAATTTATTTTAACACTGATCAGGGCATGAATGCCAATGAGGTGAATAGTGCATTTTATAGTTCAGGAGAAGATATGCAGTTGACCTTGGACAATATAGTTGGAGCGCTTGCTCATGATCCATCAGCGACAATAAGTATTGAAGGACTTGTCAGCCCAAAAGCAACAAGCTTAAAAAATACAGTTTCAACACTAGACACCAAAAATAATGAGATACTTGCCTTGCAACGTGCAACAAGTACACGAGACTTTATTATTAATTATGCTACAGAAAAATACGGAGCCGTCATAACTTCAGAAAGATTTACCTTAACAAGTAAGATAAGTAATTCTGACACCTCAGGATCAACAACCAGCGATCTTTCTGTTGATAGAGCAGCAAACATAACCTTAAAAAATACAGATTAATGAAAAATTTGCCAATAATTTTAATTGCATTATTCGTTACTTTAAGCTCAAATGCTCAAAATGTTACTGTAATAATTTGGTCAGACAATTTTGAATGTATAGTAAATCAAAATATAAACTCCAATTCAATAAATGATGTGGTTGATCAAATCGCAGACACACTCTCACCAACATTTTTTCTTACTACACGTTCTGAAACTGGCGATAAGCTAATAAAAATGCCTATGACGAGATATTTCATCGTTTATAATGGGACAGCAATGAGTGAAGAAGAATTACACAGAAATACAGGTTATTTAAAAACATATAGGGATCATCATTTTTATTTAGAGAATCCCGAATGGTATTCAAGAATTCAAATAAATGATTCAGTTATTTTACAAG
Source organism: uncultured Chitinophagales bacterium (assembly GCA_964638865.1). Classification (GTDB taxonomy): domain Bacteria; phylum Bacteroidota; class Bacteroidia; order Chitinophagales; family BACL12; genus UBA7236. The sequence goes on from CAZXBG010000282.1 coordinate 1,373, forward strand.
TCTCTAATCAAGCTGCTGGACCTTTCCAGACAAAAACTGAATTGTCGGATGGAACATGGTATCAATTCATTGTAAATGACAACAAAGGCAATTTACTTCAGGAAGTCAATATTGTTGATAATAAAATCAACGGATATTTAAAAGAGTACGCGGGTTCCAGCACAAGCAAAGTATCAAAATTTAAAAATGGTATTTTAGTGGACACTTCTTTATTTTTCAATAATAATTATTTATCTGGCTATGAAATAAGGGATAGTTTAGGGCTAAAATTAATGGAATGGGCTAGCTTCTATCCAAATTCACAAAATTTTGCAAATTTTACTGACTATACAATAGGTTATTCATTTACCTTTTTTGAAGATGGAACAATTTCTTCCATGGTAAAGGTCAAAAACTATATTGAAACTGGCATTCTTCTTGAGTTTGATCATAATGGTAATGTAATAGGCAAAAAGAAAACTTTCGAAAGATAATTTCATACGTAGACGCACGTTTTCAGGCTGAACAAATTCAGTAAAATTCTACCTGTATCAATGCAGTGGACTACTGAAAAGTAACCACACGGTAAACTACACTCCAAAACTATCAAATAATTTCCTTAACTGCAGGTTTCCATTTTTGCGGAAGTAGTTCGTGGAGTTGGGAGAGCTTGGTATCGTTTATTTTTGTTAAAACATCTGCCAGCCATTCTTGTGGATTAATATTATTTAATTTGCAGGTTCCAAAAAAGGAATACATCATGGCTGCGCGTTTTGCACCTCCCATTGAGCCAGTAAATAAATATTTATTTTCGTTAGCAACAGAATTGTTCTCATTGATTATATGAATATAAGTAATCATCGTAAAAATTACGAATTTCTGGGACTAGTATTTTGCAAAACACCTCCCAAAAAACACCCAAAACCTACATAATATGCAATTTTTTCGTTACTTTTAATTCGTGAGAGAACCATGCACCACAAATACTTCAAGCCGATTGGATTATAATCCCTTCGGGATGGTAACGGTGGGACGCACTTGGGTAGCTGGAAGTCAGTATAGGTTTGGTTTTAATGGTATGGAGAATGATGATAAAATTGCGGGAAATGATAATGCATTGGATTTTGGCGCTAGGATTTATGACTCTAGACTTGGAAGATGGTTCAGCACAGACCCAATGGAAAAAA
>CAZXBG010000283.1:0-2532 GCA_964638865.1 uncultured Chitinophagales bacterium
CAAAGTATTTGGTAGTTTGTTAATTTGGTAATTTATTAATTTTATTTAGGTCCAAATCGTATTATTCCGGTTTGGATTTTTTTTATGCAAAAAACATGTTTTATTTTTTCTATTCGCCCTCTGCAAATCTGCGGGATAACCATTCGTTAATCCGCTAAAAAGATCGCTTTTAATTCTTTTGCTTCTTCCGGTTTCATGCGGCCGGAAAGAATGAGGCGAAGTTCACGGCGACGCAGGGCTGAATCGTATCGGCTTTGTTCCTCATCATTTTCAGGCACTAATTCGGGAGATGCAACCGGTCGCCCATCGTCGTCGAGGGCCACAAAGGTGTAAAATGCTTCATTACATTTTACGCGTTCATGCGAACGAAAATTTTCTTTTGATACTTCCACATAAATTTCCATGCTGGTATTAAATGCACGAGTAACCTGAGCGTGAATGGTTACGATATCTCCAATTTTTATTGGCCGGTTAAAGGATACATTATCAACTGCTGCGGTAACCACAATTCGATTGGCATGTTTACTTCCACATATTCCGCAAGCAATATCCATCCACTTCAATAAATTACCACCCATTAAATTATGCATGGGATTTGTATCGTTAGGCATTACTATTTCGGTGAAAGTAGTAGCCGAGTCTGAAACTTTTTTTTGTAGCATTGCATTACTGTTTACAGCACAAAGGTAGATATTAAAAAAAATACCAATTCGGGGATATGAACAGACGCAATTTTATTCGCACAAGTTCCTTTAGTTTATTAGCTATGCAATTACGTGATTTTAAAAATCAGTTTAACACAGAAGAAGACATAAAAATGCCGGTTTTATTCGTTGGGCATGGCAATCCGATGAATGCTATTGAAGACAATGAGTTTACCAAAGGCTGGGAAGATACGGGTAAATTATTGCCTGTTCCAAAGGCAATTTTATGTGTTTCGGCGCATTGGCTAACACGTGGAACCAGGGTTGCGGCTATTGCCGATCCACCGACAATTCATGATTTTGGGGGATTTCCTCAAACGTTATTTGATGTGCAGTACGATGTTCCCGGTTCGCCGGAGTTTGCATTGGAAACACAAAAAATAATTACTACAACCAAAGTAGAATTAGACAACGAATGGGGATTAGACCACGGAGCGTGGAGTGTTTTAGTAAAAATGTTTCCCAAGGCCAACATACCGGTTTTTCAGCTGAGTATTGATTATTACCAAAAACCGGATTATCACTATGCACTTGCAAAACAACTTGCCGGATTGCGCAAACGCGGCGTTTTAATTATTAGTAGCGGCAATATTGTACATAATTTACGTATGGCGCAATGGAACGATACTGCGTATGATTGGGCGATAGAATTTGATGAAATTATTAAAAAATTGATTGAAAGCGGTGATCACACTCCTATTATTAATTATGAAACATTGGGTAAATCAGCATTATTAGCTGTTCCTACCAACGATCATTATTTGCCTTTGTTGTATAGTCTTGCGCTGCAGGAAAAAAATGAATCGCTGCAATTTTTTAACGATAAAACCACCATGGGAGCAGTTTCTATGCGCTCACTTATAATTGGTGCATGATATTGGTCATAAAATATAAATGCCGGTTGTTGTAATTTGCATTAAAATTGCAGTTATGAAAATCAAAATATGTCTCGCCGGCGCTACAGGTAAAATGGGCAGTCATTTAGCAAAAGCGATCTCAGAATCCAACGATCTGGAAATAATTAGTGCACTTGCAAAAAATTATAATAACCAAAATTTAGGTGAGGTATTAAATCTCAAAACAATTGAAGCTGAAATTTTTGACGATATTGTTTTTGCATTGCGCAGAAAACCTGATATCTTAATTGATTTCACAAATGCATCAATTGTAAAAAGAAATGTGATTTATGCAATACAGGAAAAAATTCCGGTTGTGATCGGCACATCCGGATTAACGGAGGAAGATTTTGATGAAATTCATGTAGAGGCATTACAAAATGAAGTTGGCGTTATTGCTGCGGGAAATTTTTCTATTTCTGCTGCATTAATGATGAAATTTGCGGAGATTTCGGCAAAATATTTTCCATCACGAGAGATCATTGAATACAGTTACGATGGCAAAGAGGATGCCCCAAGTGGTACAGCTCGTGAATTGGCTTCGCGGATAGCAAAAATAAAAGCCGGGGAAAATAAAATAAGTTCAGAAAATATTATAGGGTTGGTGGAAAGTCGCGGTGCAAATATTGCAGGCACACAAATTCACTCTATTCGTTTACCGGGATTTAATAGTTCTTGCGAGATAATATTCGGAGCAGGTGCTGAGCGATTAAAAATAAGACATGATGCGATAGATGCAACTAAACCTTATATAGATGGTGCTATGTTAGCATTGCGCAAGGTGAGGTCGCTGACGGGGTTGCATAGGGGTTTAGATAGCATAATTACACTTTAAGAATTTTGTGTTCTACGTTGCGAACGCTGTGGACCGTGTGAGCTAATACTGCTTGTTGGGTGTTCATCCTCCGAGAGTAAAAGTGCCGGGAAGGCGG
>CAZXBG010000284.1:0-2519 GCA_964638865.1 uncultured Chitinophagales bacterium
TTGTTAAGTGCGTTTATTTTGAAGGAGGATTTGAAGGAGAGGTTGGGGAGGTGAGTAAACCCCTTTAATTTTGACTATCATAGCAAATAATTGAATTGCATACAAAATAATATATAACATAAAGGCCTATTAACTGTTTTAAACATAAAAGTAGCAAGCAAACATATGATTTTAGAGGCTTTAGGTGTAAAGTAAAAGAAAATATTATCGCAATTTAAAATAGTTTTTGAAGATTGGATGGAAACAGATATTTTACTAAAAAATATTTATAATTATAAAACTTTTGGTAATTGGAGAATAGCTATAAAATCCATTATTAAATACATTCATTGCTAAAATATGCCCATCGTAATTGATACTATTCCAAGTCAAGTTTTCACAATCAAAAAAGTATCTTTTTTTTCCAATGAAAAATATTTTATTGGAAATAATATAATAAGAAGGAAAGGTATTTTTTTCATATGGATCTAATTTCGAGTTAGTTATGACCTTTCCTTGGGATGAAATTATGTCATAATGAAACCCACTTTCAATATCTTTTACTCTTTCTATTTCATAAACTATCCTATTTATAATATCTAGATTCGTAATCTTCGCCGGAAAATCCAAATCAGTGGGAATAAAGTTTTCCCCATGTATTTCCCAATAATTGTCATTTCCAAAAGTGATAAACAGACTATCATTATTGAGCGCAAAATGTGAGATATCCTTTATGTCTTCATTTAGAATAAGCGAACCTTTAGGTATGATGAATTTCCTGCTATCAATAAGTTCTAAGTTCACATCAAGTTGGTGAAAATAAAGTATCTTTTCAATGGATGTATCTGAAACATTTATCGCATTATTTTCAAGAATCCCAATATTTGACATTCCTGGAACTAGAAAACAATTATGGTCAGAAAATTCAAGGAAATTCAAAGGAATACTATTAATAATATTTTTGTTTTTTAGAGATAATGAAATTATACTTGTATCGTTTAATATAAAAATATTATTTCCATTATAACACATCTTATACTGAAAGGTCTTATTATTTAATGAATTGTCAATCTCTATATTCTTAAAATCCTCAAGTTTGAATGTGTCTACAAGGATTTGAGATTTTGCCGATAGACTACTGATCATTAAAATGAGATATATTTTATTCATTATTAGAATTTATAGGTTCCTTAATTTCGGGTTCAAATGTTTCTAATTGAATTTGTTTAATTCCAATAAACTCTACTTTAGACGGTATAGTGGCCATAGGAGCATTCACTAAGTCATCCCACCGATAAAATTGATTTTCTGGACCTACCCAAGTATATCTTTTCTCTGTAATATATACCTCAGGTAGCGTTCCAGAAACTGATGGTATTTCACCTGGTGGAACAATATCCTCAGGATTGTCACGACGCACTATATTGATATGTCCGCCACTATTAGTCATATCACCAACAACTGGATTACCTGATATAGCTGTCATTTCATTATCACGCAGTGACTTTGCACTTGTCCAAGTGGAAACACGCTTTTCAAAAGCGTCCACATCTCCTACAGGATTAGACAAAACCGAAGGGTTGTAGACTTTTTTATTTGTACCTGTAAATTCAAGAGGTAAACCATTCTCAGCTGCATATCTAATTATTAAATGTAATGCTAAATCTGCGCAATCATATTTTAATCCTTCTACTCCTAAAGCAGTGATTTTTTCTAATTCAGTTTGAGCGAATGCTCCAAACTTAAATATATCTTCTCGTGTCCATTCATTATTTACTAACCACGCTTCAAGCCCATCAAGATCAATTGCTTGAATAGGTGTATTGCTTGCAAATTGATAAGGTGTTAGCATCGGGTAATCTGAGGTTAAAGGATCTATACTTAAGAATTTACCTAACCTCGGATTATATATCCTAAATCCATAATCATAAATACTTCCTTCTCCGTACGTTTCCGCATCTTGCTCTTTTCCGTTGAATCCATATCTATACTCACTCCCCCCACTCCAACTCCTCCCCACCATCATCATCCCGAAGGGATCATAATCCAATCGGCTTGAAATATTTGTAGGGCTTGAGTATTTCATGTTTTAAAAGTAACGAAAAAATTGCATTTATTGTATGGTTTAGTAATTTTCAAATTGATATTTGATTTATTTTTAGGTGGTTCTTTATACTTTCAATTTTAGGCAAAATAAAATGGCCGACATTTGTAAAATGATATTCAATTCCAATGGATGTTTTTTCAGGCACATTGAGTTGAGCACAACTACTAGTAGCAGTAGCATCTGTTTCTTCTTTTCTCATTCGCAAAACATGGTAAGTAAACGTCTGGTAATTAAACCCCTGTTCTTTGCAATAGGCAGCCATAGATAGCCCGCTTTCCTTCCATTGCGCTACATGCCCCGGAAAATTTATTGTATCTTTAGTCATACATGCAAAGGGAAGCAGATATTTTTAGTTTTGCAAGATGTGGTTCACCATGCGTGTACATTCCGGAGCATATTGACCCCCCTATTCCGTTTCATGTTGACCCCGGCA
>CAZXBG010000285.1:0-2519 GCA_964638865.1 uncultured Chitinophagales bacterium
AAAAATATACCAAGCCCGTTAAATGAACTTGAGATATAAATATAATACGCTACGCTATAGCGCATATGCACCTGATGGTGGAGGGATAGGCGATATTGGGTAGCGCAATAAACAAGTTATGTGCTATGCTATGTGACACCCTACAAACATTGACAATGACCAAATGAAAGTATTACTCGACACAAATATTATCATACACAGAGAAGCCAACAAGATTTACAACCTTGACATTGGACAGCTTTTCAATTGGCTCGACAAACTCAAATACGATAAATACATCCATCCTTTGACAATTGAGGAGTTAAACAGGTATAAAGACCATAACTCCTTAAAAACAATGAATATAAAAATTGAGAGCTACAATCAATTAAAGTATCAAGCACCGTTAAGCGACGCTATTAAACGAGTAAGCCAGCAAGTCGATAACCAACAAAACGACCTTAACGATACGCAAATATTAAATGAAGTATTTGAAAACAGAGTTGACATTCTAATTTCGGAGGACAAAAAAATACACACAAAAGCAAAACTTTTAGGAATTGGCGACAGGGTATTTCGCATACAAACATTTTTAGAAAAAGCAACAGCCGAAAACCCCGAATTAGTAACACATAAAGTTTTAGCAGTAAAGAAAGTCGACTTTGCTGAAGTTGATTTGAAGGACAGCTTTTTTGATAGCTTTAGAAATGATTATTCTGAATTTGACAAATGGTTTAACAGCAGATCTGAACGACCTTGTTATGTGTGCTACAGCGACAATCAACTTACTGCTTTTCTATTCATAAAAATTGAAAAGACAGGAGAAGAAAGCTATTCTGAAATTACTCCTGTTTTCAAACCTAAAAAGCGATTAAAAATCGGAACGCTAAAAGTAACTGGCAACGGCTACAAAATTGGCGAACGTTTTCTTAAAACCATATTTGACAACGCTATCCTTTTTAAGGTAGAAGAAATTTACGTTACAATTTTTGACAAAAGACCTGAACAAGAGCAACTCATTGAGATGCTTGAAGAGTGGGGTTTTATCAAACACGGTATTAAGACAACCCAAAATGGCGATGAACTTGTCTATGTTAGAGAGTTTAGTAAAAGCCTCCCTGTAAACATTGAAAATCCAAAACTTACGTTTCCATTCTTTTCGAGAGATACCGACAAATATTTGATAAGGATAGAACCACAGTATCATACTGAATTGTTTCCCGACAGCATAAACTCAAGGGAAGATAAAGCAAAATACACAGAGAACGAACCTCACAGAAACAGAATTAGCAAGGTGTATATTTCGCATTCACCTGACAGAAGTTTGAAGTCGGGAGACATCGTTTTGATTTACCGAATTGGGGAAACTACTCCAAAGACATATTCAAGCACTGTTACAACAATTTGCATTGTTGAAAGCGTTAAAAACAATTTCAAGGATTTTGACGATTTCTTTAACAGTTGCAACAGGCGGACAATGATTTCTAAAGAAGATTTAAAAACAAAGTGGTGGGATAAATTTCCAAAATACAAACCCTTTGTAATTAACTTTCTTTATGCTCATTCCTTACCGACACCTAAGCCAACACTTAGCGACTTGATTAAATTAAAAATATTTGCAGACCCAATGAGTTTACCCAAAGGTTTTGCTAAATTAACCAACGACCAGTTTAACGATTTGATTAACTTTGCATACAGCAAGAAATAAAAAAAATGAAAGTAGTATTATCAATAAAACCAGAGTTTGCGTTCAAGATTTTTGACGGAACAAAGAAGTTCGAATTTAGAAAGTCTATTTTCAAAAATGAGAAAATAAAAACAATCATTGTTTACGCATCATCACCTGTTCAACAGGTAATTGGAGAATTTGACATTGAAGAAGTTTTAAATCACGACCTTTCAACACTTTGGGACTTGACACGGGAGTTTTCGGGCATTAGTGAAGAGTTTTATTACGAATATTTCTTAAACAAGGAACAAGGTTTTGCAATCAAAATAAAAAAGACAAGAAAGTATCGGACACCAAAGTGTTTACGAGCAGACTTCAATTTATCACCACCACAATCCTTCGCATATTGGACGGAAAAATGAGAAGCACAGCACATAACAGAGGGCAGTTGCGCAATGCTAGTTTTGAGGTTTGTCAAAGTTCGTTTAACCCACTATCTTTGTGTTGTATGGAAAGTTTGGTAGCTTCGTCGCCCGCACTGCGCAAGCCCTCGGAACGTTATAAGCAACCCACCCTATTCCGCCACGCCATTGACTTCCAAAGCTAACGTTTGCCTGAGGACGATAAATTTCCGTAATTTGCATTGCTCTATGAAAGGCCGTTCTTACGATTGTTGCGTAATAGCACGAGTGCAATCCTGGTTGAAATGTAAAAGGACTTCCTGCTTCAACAGAAAGTCCTTGAGATGACTTCAGTGGTGATACAAATTGTAAAATTTGTAATCCCGTTCATAATAATTTCACTTCAAAGATACATTTCCTTAGAGCATTTTTTATTAACCAATTTTAAAAAAAAGAAAATGCAAAAGAAA
>CAZXBG010000286.1:0-2514 GCA_964638865.1 uncultured Chitinophagales bacterium
TAACTTATCTATACCCGCTACTTTATTTCGCTTCTGCATCTAAAATTAGGTATATACCCGCTACTTTGTTTCGTTTATTTTTGAAAAAAGGAAATCCCTGATTTTTGTAATCTCATTTTTTCCATTTCGAATGTTTTAATATCAACACAATTCGTTTTCGACATTTTTTTTCAATTTTTAATCCCCCCTCTCCGCACTTCGTGCCCCTCACTCACATCCCATTTAAAAAACAAACAGGCACACGCGAGCAAATAATCTCAAAACAATACACATATAAAGATTCCTACAGGTAAGGGGGATTGTGTTTCATAAAACCTCACAGTGCGTGGACACCATTATATGATTTAGGATGATTAACCCTGATTAAACATTGGATTTTAAAGCACATTAAAATTGGCAATAAAATGGAATGTTTTTTGCCAATAATTCATTTCTCGTTTCAAATGCCATGCTAATGAGGGTAAATCCAACTAAATCAATAGCTTAGCTGATTTGCTAATGTCTATTGATTAAGTTGGATTAAAAGTAGAAATATTTTTGCGGAACTTTCAAATATTTTTGGACCTATTTTTTTGAGGTTGAGTTTGTTATGTCACATTTGGCAACATTTGAAGGAAAAGTTTTTTTAAACAATCACGCCGCGTGAGGGATTGTAGCGAAAACCCCACAGCGCACCCGTTTTTTCGGGTAAGCGAGGAGTTGTAGCGAAAAGCCCGACCCGTAGGGGCACGCCCTTTTTAAAAGTCGCAGTCGCAATCGCAGTTTTCAGTTACTACCATTGGAGATTTTTTCTCCGTAATAAACAACTTCAGTAAACAGTGGGCAGTAGCAGTGGGCAGTTTGAAACATTAAAATGTTTTCCTCCGTTTTCAACAACTTCAACCTCATCCAGGTCTATAAAAAGTCACAGTCACAGTTTCCAGTTATAATCATTGGAGATTTTTCCTCCGTATTGAACAATTTCAACAATTTCAGCATGCATTGGGCAGTAAACAGTGAGCATTTTGTTCTCTTGAAAGTTTTTCCTCTGTATTGAATAACTTCAAGGCTTTAAAAACGCTCAGTAACAGTCGCAGTTTTCACTTTGACACAAAATGGAAGAAAAATTGCAGATAATAGGCGAGTTGATTTTCCCATTTATTAAAATTTTAGGTGCTTCGTGGAAAACTCTGTGTTGAAATACCGCCAAGGTTCTTTTAATTTCGCACCTTAATTCCTATTATGAATGTAGATGTATTATTAGGGCTGCAGTGGGGAGATGAAGGGAAGGGCAAGGTGGTGGACTATCTTGCGGAAAAATATGATGTGGTTGCCCGCTTTCAGGGTGGTCCGAATGCGGGTCACACGTTGATACTTAACAACGGGGTGAAGTTTGTGCTGCACACCATTCCGAGTGGTATTTTTTTGGAAAATTGTATGAACCTGATCGGTGCAGGGGTGGTAATTGACCCCGTTACGTTCAGGATGGAGCTAAAAAAACTGGAGGATGCGGGCGTTTCGGTGGCGGGAAGGCTGGTGATCAGCAGGAAGGCGCATCTGATACTTCCAACTCACAAGATGCTGGATGCTGCCAGTGAGGCTGCTAAGGGCCTGGAGAAAATTGGTTCCACACTAAAGGGAATTGGCCCGGCTTATATGGACAAAACGGGCAGAAACGGGCTTCGGGTGGGCGATATTGAGAGCGCAAACTTTGGGGAAAAATATAACAGACTGAAAGAAAAACATTTTCAGCTTCTGAAAAATTATGAGGGGGTTTCCACCGAAATTCCGAATGAAAGGGAGTGGTTGGATGCCATTCGCAACTTGCAACAAATTCCGTTTGTGGATGGCGAATATTTTTTACAGGAACAATTAACTGCCGGAAAAAGAATTCTGGCGGAAGGGGCACAGGGTTCCATGCTGGACGTGGATCATGGAACGTATCCGTTTGTGACGTCGAGCAACACCATAACTGCGGGCGTTTGCACGGGTTTGGGTGTGGCTCCACAAAAAATTAAAGAGGTAATCGGCATTTCAAAAGCATATTGCACGCGCGTGGGATCGGGACCCTTTCCTACGGAACTGTTCGACGAAACGGGGGAGGAATTGCGCAGGATAGGCGGTGAGTTCGGCGCCACCACGGGCAGACCGAGAAGATGCGGATGGATTGACCTTCCTGCCCTAAAATACACCATTATGCTGAACGGTGTTACGCAAATTGTGATCACGAAAATTGATGTGCTGAACACTTTTACAGAAATAAAAGCTTGCGTTTCCTACAAAATTAATGGCGAAATAACGGATAAACTGCCTTATGATATTGTAGACGCGGAAATTGAACCGATTTATGAAACTTTTAAAGGCTGGAACTGCGATCTCGACAATTGTAAATCGAGAGAATCGCTTCCGATCGAACTTCAGAATTATATCCAATTTCTGGAATGGGAGCTGAAAGTGAAGATTTCGATGTTGTCGGCGGGGCCGGAGAGGGAGAAGTTGATTTTGATGTAGGCAGGAGCGGAGGGGATTATGAGT